>JAWXSU010000103.1:0-6554 GCA_044434245.1 Rikenellaceae bacterium
GTGTCGTTTAACCGTAATGGACTTCAAACAGGTGGTACACTTATGGCAAATGACTTCGCATATTTCCAATACAATGCCAGCGGCATAATGGATAATGACTGCGGACGAGATATAGGTGTTAACTTCTCGGGAGCGTTGTTAGATAGCAAGTTAAAGTATAGTGTCGGTGCATTTATGGGTCACGAATTTGCAGCAGATCCAGATGTGCTTCGTTATATCGGACGTTTGCAATACAACATCTTAGGTAACGATAACTACTCGGGAACAAACCTTGGCGAGGGTAAAACATTCTCAGTAGGTGCAGGTATCGATACTCAAGGCGAGTATGTAGCAGCAGGAGTCGATGCATTCCTCGATATGCCAGCAGGAGATGCAGGTTCTCTGACTGCGAATTTTGCCTATTCACATATGACAGGTGGCAGCCCATCGGCAAAATATTTGGTAGATCTTCCAGAGCAAGATGTTCTCTTCTTGGAACTTGGTTACTACTTCAAAGAGTGTAAGTTGCAACCATGGGTTAAGTATGAGTTGTCGAGCGAGACAGCAGCATCAGGCATGGATGATACAGTATATGGTGGAGGTCTAAACTACTTCTTCAATGGTTATGGTACAAATGTGAGACTATCGTACATCGCACGTGAGAACTCTATTATCAATAAATCGTTGAGTCAAATCCAATTGCAGTTACAACTATTCATATTCTAAGAGTTAAATAATTAAAAGTATAAAGTCATGAAAAAAATGTTGAAATCAATCGTAGCAGCCTCTGCTCTATTTGCAGCTGCATTAACCTTTACAGCTTGTCCTTCGGGAGAGAGTGCCAAGAGCGAAGATGTTGTGGAGATTGGAATCTTACACTCTCTAAGTGGAACAATGGCAATTTCGGAGGTGTCGTTGCGTGACGTGATGATGATGGCGATCGAGGAGATAAACGCTAAGGGTGGTGTGATGGGCAAAACTATCGAGGCTAAGATTGTAGACCCTGCGTCGAACTGGGATTTGTTTGCTGAGAAATCTAAGGAGTTGTTGGGTAAGGATAAGGTAGCAGCGGTTTTTGGATGTTGGACATCTGTTTCTCGCAAGGCGGTTCTTCCAGTTTTTGAGGAGTATGGAGGTTTGTTGTTCTACCCTGTGCAGTATGAGGGTCAAGAGTGTTCTCCAAATATCATCTATACGGGTGCTACTCCAAATCAACAGTTGATCCCTGCGGCAGATTACCTTATGAGCGAGGAGGGTGGCGAGTTTAAGAAGTTCTACTTGTTGGGTACAGATTACGTCTTCCCACGTACGGCGAACAACATCCTCAAAAACTACTTGTTGGCTCAAGGCGTACCTGCAGAGAATATCATCGAGGAGTACACTCCATTCCAACACCAAGATTACCAAACAATCGTGTCGAAGATCAAGACTTTCGCATCGTCGGGTGACGCTTGCGTGCTTAGTACAATCAATGGTGACAGCAATGTTCCGTTCTACAAGGAGTTTGCAAATCAAGGTCTTACAGCTGATAAATGTCCAATCATGGCATTCTCAGTGGCAGAAGATGAACTTCGTGCAATGGACACAGAGTATTTGGTAGGTCACTTGGCAGCGTGGAACTACTTCCAAAGCGACGAGTCGGCAGCAAATAAGAAGTTCGTAGCAGATTTTAAGGCGTTCTGCGCAAAGAATAAGTTGGCAGGAGGTGAGAGCCGTGTTACAGATGATCCAATCTGTTGGGCATACACCGATATCTACTTGTGGGCAGCAGCTGTAGAGAAGGCACAATCGTTCGAGGTTAAGGATGTTATCGCAGCACTTTCGGATATGGAGTTTGATTCACCAGCAGGAAAGGTTAAGATGCATACCGACAACCACCACTTAGCTAAATATGCAGTCATTGGCGAGATTAAGGAGGATGGTCAATTCGAGATCCTTAGCACTACAGATGAGCTAGTTGTGCCAGAGCCATTTAGTGAGTATTCAAAATAGAGATAGTTATGAAGCATAAGATATTGTTAACCATTCTATCGCTGATGTTTGGTTACCAGCTCTATGCACAACCAGGGATGTCGGTAGGCTCAGCCATTACCGACATCCTTAGTGGTGACAAGGAGTTAATCAGCGAGGCGTGTGCGTTCTTAACCACAGATCGCAGCGATAGCACCATGATCTTCGTCGAGGAGTTATTGGATGGAAAGTATAGTGACCAAGTGACATTGGCACGCAAGGATCGTATTAAACTATCGTCGTTAAAGCCATTTATCGACCTTCACGACACCTCGTCGCAGGTCAGAGCTGCGGCGTATGAGTCGATAGCGCAGATGAAGAGTGCTCAAGATATCCCTTTGATGGAGGGGGTTGCAGCATCGGAGAGCGACAAAAAGACAAAGGTCGTGGCAGAGGTGTCGTTGCGCAAGCTCTACTTAGCTGTAGGAGATGAAGATCAACAGTCGGAGGCGATTGATGCCATTGCAGATAGTGAAGATTTGGTATATGCACAAGCGGTGAGAGATTATATGAGCCGTGAGGGGGTCTCTAATACGAATCTTGCAAAGAGCAGAAAGTTGGTGAAGTATTACGATATGGTAGATCGTAACAATAACATCTATCAAAATATTTTTAGTGGACTTAGTTTGGGAAGTATCCTGATATTGGTATCTCTGGGTTTGTCGATTGTGTATGGTTTGGCGGGTATCATCAATATGAGTCATGGTGAGTTCTTGATGATTGGAGCATACACCACATATTGTGTGCAACAACTCTTCGAGAAGTTCTTGCCCACAGCGTGGTTCGATCTGTCGTTCTTTGTGTCGTTGCCAATATCGTTTGTTGTAGCGGCTCTTTTTGGTCTGCTTGTTGAGCGAACGGTGCTTAAGCATCTTTACTCTCGACCATTGGAGAGTATGTTGGCAACGTTGGGTATAAGTTTGATACTTATCCAGTTGGCACGTTCGATATTTGGTGATTTGACAACCGTGAAGGCTCCAGCTATCTTGTCGGGAGGTATATCTCTTGGTCATGGTCTGATCTTCCCTTACAACCGTCTATTCATCATCGTGTTGACGATTGTGATTTTCATAGGTGTGTATCTCTTGTTTCAACGTACACGCTTGGGAGTGAGAATTCGTGCGGTGACCCAGAATCGTAATATGAGTGCGTGTGTGGGAATCTCGACCAAGAAGATCGATATGATAACCTTTATGTTGGGATCTGGTCTAGCGGGTATTGCAGGATGTGCCATAACGCTTGTGGGAAATGTTGTTCCGAATATGGGTCAAACCTACATTGTCGACTCATTCCTTACGGTTGTTACGGGAGGAGTAGGTAAGTTGGCAGGTTGTGCAGTGTCGGGTATGGGAATCGGAGTGTTGTCGAAAGTTTTCGAAGCTGGTTTCGAGGCTGTATATGGCAAGGTTATGATCCTACTGCTCATTATCATATTCCTACAGTACAAACCTAAAGGTCTCTTTGCCGATAAGGGACGTATTGGTGATGATTGATAACCCCTCAAAAAAGAAAAATTATTATGCAAAAAGATAAATTAGTATATGTATTGGTAGTCGTCTTTATGATTCTGCTCCCCGTGGCGAATCTTACGGGACTTGTAGCCATCGACACTGTGACACTTTGGGGTCGTTACCTCTGTTTTGCGATTGCCGCTATTGGTGTCGATTTGATTTGGGGTTACACAGGAATTATGACAATGTGTCAAGCGTTCTTCTTCTGTTTGGGAGCTTACGGAATGGGAATGTTCCTCACGGTTGCGAACCTTCCCGAGGGGTCGGTAGTGCCACAATTTATGGAGTGGAATCAAGTGACCGATCTACCACTGTTCTGGCAGCCATTCCAAACATTCGCCGGAGCTATTATTGCGACTATTATCGCCACTATAGGGTTTGCGATGATAAGCAACTACATCTTCCGTCGTAGGATCAAGGGTGTATTTTTCGCAATCATCACTCAAGCTATTGCGTGGGCAATGTTCTTGCTCTTCTCACGCAACGAGACAATGTTGGGTGGAAGTAATGGACTCACCAATTTTCAAACGATGTTGGGTTTTGACCTACGAAGCGAGGGGGTGAAATTGGGGCTATATATCTTCACGGTTGTCGCACTGTTGGCAGTCTACTTGGGCTCTAAGGCTCTCACGCAGTCGAAGTTTGGAAAGGTGTTGGTTGGAATTCGTGATAGTGAGTCACGTCTGCGATTCACAGGATATAAAGTTGCTCACTACCAAACAGCGATCTTTGTAATCGGAGCACTTATTGCGATGGTCGCAGGAATGTTGTACCTTCCACAAACTGGAATTGTTACTCCGGGACGTATGGATGTACGTGCGTCGATCGAGATGTTGATATGGGTTGCTTTGGGAGGACGAGGATCGTTAAAGGGTGCTGTTGTCGGAGCGTTGATAGTCAACTTGTTGTATAGTGTATTTACATCGCTTATGCCCGAAGCGTGGCCTTATATATTGGGTGCGTTGTATGTGGTTACGGTGTTGTACCTCGACAAGGGTGTCTATGGACTTATCCCTGTTGTTAAGAGATGGTTCTCGAAGAGAGATGTTTCACCTTCAAAAATATAATTTGATATGTTAAAAGTAAGAAATCTAACAGTGACATTTGGAGGTGTCGTAGCGTTGTGCCTCGACCGTTTTGATGTGGGAGACAACGAGTTAAGAGTTATAATAGGTCCTAATGGGGCGGGTAAATCTACGCTCATGGATGTGCTGTGCGGCAAGACAACTCCAAGCCAAGGTTCTGCACAGTTCAACGGTGAGGAGCTTATAGGTCACACCGAGATCGAGATCAACCAAATGGGTGTGGGGCGTAAGTTTCAGAAACCTTCGGTGTTTGAGGGTCTATCGGTATTTGATAACATGGTGTTGGGATTAAAGGGTGCACGTGGGATTTTCTCGTCGATGTTCTTTAAGTTGACACCTCCACAGCGAGCTAAAATTTTTGAGACTGCGGAGTTGGTGAATCTTGCCGGGGAGATGGATACTCTCGCAGGGTCGCTCTCGCATGGTCAGAAGCAGTGGCTCGAAATAGCGATTGTATTGTTGCAAGATCCACAGTTGCTGCTCATTGATGAGCCTGCGGCGGGAATGTCGGATGCAGAGACAGCAAAGACTGGAGCTTTGCTTTTGGAGCTTAGCAAGAACCACAGCGTGATTGTTATTGAGCACGATATGCACTTCGTGGAGCAGATTGCGAAGGATAAAGTATCGGTGTTGGTACGTGGGGAGTTGTTAACCGAGGGTGATTTTGCTACGGTAAAGAGTGATAAGCAGGTTATTGATTGTTACTTGGGAGCTCCCGATTCGGCTCAGGTGTTGAACGCAAAATAGAAAAAACGTATGAAAAAATTACTCGAAATAGAGAATCTCCACGCAGCGTATGGTCAAAGTGCTATCCTGTGGGGTGTAGATATGAGTGCCGAAGATGGCAAGGTGACAACAATCATGGGGCGCAATGGAGTGGGAAAGACTACGCTTATGCGCACAATCATGGGACTTGTTAAGACCACCGAGGGTAATATCACCTTCGATGATAAATCAATCATTTCGCTACCCACCGAGAAGCGTGCGCAGAGCGGAATCGCCTATGTGCCTCAGGGACGTGAAATTATCCCGAAACTCACGGTGTATGAAAATATATTGATCGGCACGGAGGCTCTTACCACCAAAGAGAAGAGTTTTAATGAGGATGAAATTTACTCTATTTTCCCTATTCTCAAAACTTTCCGCAACCGTCTGGGCGGAAACCTTAGTGGTGGACAGCAGCAGCAGTTGGCGATAGCACGAGCATTGGTCGGCAACCCCAAGTTGCTTATTTTGGATGAGCCCACGGAGGGAATACAACCATCCATAACGCTTGAAATAGCCGATGTGCTGAAGGATCAAATTGCTAAACGAAATTTGGCGGTGTTGCTAGTTGAGCAGAAACTTGACTTTGCGAAGTTGCTTACCGACGACTATTTTATTATGGATAGGGGAAAGGTAGTTAAAACATTCAATAAGGAGAATGCAGATTATGAGGAGCTTAAGAGTTATCTATCTGTGTAGCTGATTTTGCTATTCAACTCCTCTTTCAAAGTAAAGGTGACTTGAGTGTCACCTTTGTTTTTTCAATGAAAATCCGTATATTTGAAACATAAAATTTAAAACAAAATACCATGCACTTAACGCCACGCGAAACTGAAAAACTTCTGCTCTACTATGCAGGCGATGTCGCAGCACGCCGCCTTGCCAAGGGCATAAAACTAAATTATCCAGAGGCGATAGCCTACATCAGTCAACACCTGTTGGATGGAGCACGAGAGGGGCGCACCGTAGCGGAACTTATGCAATCGGGAGCCGAAATACTCACTCGTGATGATGTGATGGAGGGGATTGCGGAGATGATTCACGATGTTCAAATCGAGGCAACATTCCCCGATGGAACTAAACTTGTAACTGTTCACGATCCAATACGATAGAGCCTTATGATACCAGGAGAATTTTTTATAAAGGAGGGTGATATCACCCTAAACGAGGGTCGTGCAACTGCGACTTTGGAGGTTGTGAACAC
>JAWXSU010000104.1:0-6482 GCA_044434245.1 Rikenellaceae bacterium
TGCTAACTTGCTCACTGCCGAATATGTAGGGTATCCGGGGTTGGGTACCAACACTCCATCTGAGGGGTTAAGTAGAGCCATTGTGATATGCATGATTCCCTCCTTTGATCCTATAAGTGGAAGGATCTCGGTGGTGGGAGAGAACTCTGCACCATACACTCTTTTGTACCATGCCGACATTGACTCTCGAAGTTCTGGGATTCCGACATAGGATTGGTATGAGTGGTTTGTTGGGTTTTGACTCTCCGCACACAAACGCTCGATGATGCTTTGATGTGGTGGACGGTCCGGACCTCCAATTCCCAAAGATATTATATCTTTTCCACTAGCATTTAGAGCTGCAATCTCACGTAATTTCTTCGAAAAATAGTATTCACTAACCTGCTCAATACGCTTTGCAGGGCTAAAGTTACAACTATTTTGAACACTTGGGGTTTGAACACTGGACATATTCGCCTAAAATTTTTAAATCATTGGTTAGAGGTCTTACTGCCTCCAATCCTTGGTGAAATCTCACTCTACTATCGAATGAGAGGTTAATATAAAATAGATACTCCCACTCTCGTCCCACAATCGGCAACGACTGGATCTTCGAGAGGTTGAGATCATAAAAAGATAAAATTGAGAGAACCTTCGATAACGATCCCGCAGAGTGAGGCAACGAAAATACCAACGACGCTTTGTTGATAGCTCCGGCATCTACCATCCCCTCCGCAACACTTCGATCCGCCAAGATCAAGAATCTCGTGAAGTTACGTTTGTTGGTTTCTACCCCCTCCTCCAAGATATTAAGCCCATAGAGCTGAGCGGCATATTTGCTACATATCGCCGCACGACCTCGGAGTTGTCGTGATGCGATCTCTTTGGCACTACTTGCTGTATCTCCCTTCTCGACAACTTTGATCGAGGGGTGTTCTCCCAACCATTTTTGACACTGCATAAGTGCTATCGGGTGTGAATTCACCTCCTTGATATCGGCAATAGTTTCGCCCGGAAGTGCCGCCACGCAGTGTGAGATGTGGAGTTTATGCTCGCCCACAATCTTCAAATCACTAGCCTGCAACAGATCATGGTTCTGCAACAGTGACCCAGCGATAGTATTCTCAATCGCCATAGCTCCCATAAGAGATCTATCGGCAGACATACGAGAGAACATCTCCGCAAAGGTTTCGCACTCCACAATTTCGACACTCTCCGCTGCGAAATACTCCTTCACGGTCTGCTCATGGAATGAACCTGCGACACCCTGTATTGTTACTTTTTTCATAGTTTATATTAAAAAAAAATCCCACCTTCATAGGCGGGATTATATATTTGTTGTTCTCATTATAACACAACTACAGATATACACTCTCCCGCCCTCTTTCGGTAATAAAAGAAGTAGCTAAAGAAGTAAAAATATCGTTGTGTTGTTGTCATTGACAATCATCTTTAAATTTTACGTCTGCAAACTTATAAATATTATTTCTAAATAACAAATAGTTTACATAATTTTAACAAAAAAATGCAATCTTCACACAATCTAGCGACCAAACTTCACTAAAAGAACATTAACATCCGCCGGTGACACTCCCGGTATACGAGCCGCCTGACCGATGGTGAGTGGGCGTATTTTGGTGAGTTTCTGTCGAGCTTCGATTGTGAGTGCTTGGGTTGTGTGGTAGTCGAAATTTGGAGGTATCGAGATATTTTCTAACCTCTGCAATTTGTCGGCTATGGCACGTTCACGCTCGATATATCCACGATACTTAACCTGCACCTCCGCCTGTTCGATAATCTCCGCTGAGGGGTTATTCTCGGCGATAAAACGTTTGAGTCGAGGTACATATTTCGTTAAATCGGCTATAGTGACGTTGTTACGAATAAGCACATCCGCAATCTTCTTCCCCTGCGAGAGTGGGTATTGCCCCAACGACAGTAGATACTCCTCCACCTGCGTCGCTTTGATTGTCGTTGTGTTTATAACCTCCATTAGAGCCTCCAACATCTCACGCTTTCTCTCGAACTCCTCCAATCTCTCGCCCGACATCATACCTATGCGTTGGGCTATAGGGGTGAGTCGCATATCGGCATTATCTTGACGCAATAATATACGATACTCCGCACGTGAGGTGAACATTCGATATGGTTCGTCGACACCCTTTGTCACAAGGTCATCGATCAAAACTCCGATATACGCCTCGTCACGAGAGAGGATAAGTGGCTCTTCACCTCGCAGCGACAATGCGGCATTTATTCCCGCCATCAAACCTTGCGCTCCAGCCTCTTCGTATCCGGTAGTTCCATTTATCTGACCTGCGAAGTACAACCCTTCGATGAGTTTTGTTTCGAGTGTATGGCGTAGCTGTGTGGGTGGGAAGTAGTCATACTCTATGGCGTATCCCGGGCGATATATATGCAGATTCTCAAACCCCTTAATTTTGTGGAGTGCCTCCCACTGCACCTCCCACGGAAGCGACGACGAGAATCCATTGAGGTAGTATTCATTTGTGTCTCGTCCTTCGGGTTCCAAAAATAGTTGGTGTTGATCCTTATCGGCAAATGTGCGTAGTTTATCCTCGATGCTTGGGCAGTAGCGAGGTCCAATACCGTGTATTGTTCCATTGAATAGCGGTGAGCGGTCGAATGCCCCCTTAAGGGTGTCGTGAACATCTTCCGATGTATATACCAAATAACATGGCATCTGCTCCTTTACCGCCTCCGTCTGCGACGAATAGGAGAATTTCGAAGGTGTCTCATCGCCATATTGCGGTTCGATCCTCTCGAAATCTATGGTACGAGCATCCAAACGTGCTGGAGTTCCTGTTTTCATACGTCCAACTTCGAAACCTACATTGGCGAGAGATGCTGTGACTCCCACCGAGTGAGAGTCCCCGGCACGTCCTCCATTTGCTTGAACTTCACCACAGTGCATAAGTCCTCCGAGGAATGTACCATTAGTAAGTATCACCTTTGAGGCTTGAAACTCAACCCCCATTTGACTCTTCACTCCCTTCACCTTACCTTGGTCGAAGAGGATCTCCACAACGCTATCTTGCCATATATATAGGTTCTCTTGCTGCTCAAGGCGACGACGCCACAGAGCCGAGAATTTAGCCTTGTCGCATTGTGCACGAGGGCTCCACATCGCAGCTCCTTTGCTGCGATTAAGCATGCGGAATTGGATGGTACTCAAGTCGGTGATAATTCCCATTTCGCCTCCCAGGGCATCTATCTCTCGCACAATCTGCCCCTTTGCAACACCTCCGACTGCGGGGTTGCACGACATATTTGCGAACTTCGTCATATCCATCGTCAAAAGAAGGGTACGCTGACCCAACTTTGCAGCTGCACACGCCGCCTCGCACCCTGCGTGACCTGCGCCGACAACTATAATATCGTAATTTAGAACCATAGCGAAATAGTAATTTTGCACAAAGATAGCTATTTTCTAAGATTTTTATACCTTTGTTGAAAATTAAACGTCATGAAGGATCTAATAGCCAATATCACAATCAACTACTACAGTAGATTCCCGGAGTTGATGCGTGAAGATATCCTCCACACTCAGGAGGTTGTTTGTTACACTCGACTCATCGCCGTGGGCGAGCAGATTCCATCCTTAGAGATCGACCTTTTGGAGGCTGCCGCATGGTTGCACGATATAGGGTGTCCCCGTTCAAAGGAGATTTATGGAAACTCCCTACCCGAAAACCAACAGAGCGTGGGGCGCAATGTCGCCGCTGACCTACTCTCTAAAGTCGATGTGTTGAACGATCAGGAGAAGCAGTGGATAGTAGATGTTGTGGGGGCGCACCATCAATTCTCGAAGGTGCAGGAGTTGGGGTTTGCTCCCCTTTTCGAGGCGGATTTGATAGTGAATATATTGTCGGGATATCACCCTCGTGAAAAGGCTGAAATGTTATACAATTCGATGATGGTGACACAAACAGGACGACAGCTTTTTAAAACACTAATAGGTTAGTAACATGGAAATTACACTTAGCAACATAGCGCACCAATTCGCCCAAACTGTGATGATACTAACCCTTCCGAATGGTGATACCTCCACTGTGGAGTTAGATACAATACGCACAATTTTGGAGGATCAACAATCTCAATACAAACCCAATGGATCGTATGAACAGGTGGCTCAGATTATTGAAGAGAACTCCATGATCTCGAAACTGGATATCCTTAACTTTTGGGAGCAGGTAGCATTTGGGTGGGTTGTGGGGTGCACACAAATGGGGTATGACAGCTTTGCTCTCCACTCTCCACACAAAGGGCTCTACGCCTTAGCTCCAGCATACGACCTCTCGGTGACAGCTATCACCAACCCCCAAAGTGCCGACTCTCTACCCCTCACGGTAAATCGTAAGAGTAGGAGTGTTACTCGCACAGATTTCGAAACGGCAATGAAACAATCGGGGCTGAGGGCAAAGATCGTAAATGGAATCTTCACCCGCTTTATAGATGCCCTCGACAAATGGTGCGATATTATCGACTCCTCTCAGCTCGACGAAGAGACGAAAACTCAATATAAAGAGTTTCTGCGAGGACGTGTCGCTGGATTATAATGAAACTACTCCCCCATTAAAGCCTCGCCATAGAGCATATACCCCTCTGCGCTGAGGTGTACCCCATCGCTATAGAGTTCATCACGTGGTGTCTCATTCTCGTCGAGGAGAACATGTCCAACATTCTTATACTTCACACCTCGCACCTTTGCTACCCCTTCGATCTTTGTATTGAGGGTTTGGATCTGCGCCCACTCGATATCTTTGCGTGGTAGCACCCCGACAATGGTTATATCTGCTTGGGGTTGACGATGTTGTATCTGCTCGATGAGATTATCTATTCCCTGCGCAATCTCGTCGTAGGTGTTGCGAAGACGTAGGTTATTTGTGCCAATCATGATGATTATACGCTCCAACTCCTTGATCTCGAATTGGTCGTTGTAGACTCTCCAAAGCAGATTCTCGACCCGATCCGACCCGATGCCCATATTGATGAATCCATCCATATATTTGTTCCAACACTCAAGTCCAGCACGCCCAGCTTTTCCTCCGCCATACCTCTCTTCGTAGGGTGAGTTGCTACTCCAATTCTGAACTATCGAGTTTCCTAGCACCACACTTTTAGCCTCCGAGTTGCGAAGCTCCTTGATGATATATCCACATTGGTCGTGCCACTCGATAACCCCAGCTCGACACTGAGTCACGGGTTGGGTCGTAGAAATAGCACCTTTCGGACAACTCAAAACCTCACGTAGTTTAGATTCGACATCTGATATATTCTCTACGAGGTATACCCCCTCGTAGGATGCTGTTAACTCCTCGAACCCCTCTTTTCGAGATATTACGATTGGTGTTTGAGGTTGCACCTCTCTTAGAGCCTTCACACTTTTGACCACATCTTGTTTGCCCCCTTTGGCTCTCTCTTCGGCATCGCAATTCACCACAAACGCCTTCGCTTCGATCTCTGCGGCAAACTCTGCAATATGTTTCGTGATACCACCCAATGCGATTATCGGGCGATCCATCTGCAAACTGAGTGTCATGCCACCCCCCTTGCCCAATATCACAAGCGGGAACTCTTCACGGCGATCTTTAAATTTGAAAAATGAACCATCATCAACCCCAATCTCTAACTTCGTAACACTCCCCAGCGACGGTAGCCACAACTGATAGTCGTACCCACGTGAGCGATGTACCGAGCGGTCGAGTTCGATATTTGAAAATGTATACTCTTCACCTTTGCTATTTGCGTGACCCTCGAACTCCTTGACTCCACCATTATTATCTGTTCCATATAATTTGGGTGTCGACATATTTATTTGGGTGTCGGTTTCATATTTGATTGTGATATTTTGAGAGCTAGTGCGAAATCGCACACTCATTCCCTCCGAAATATTTGCACTGTGCCACTCCTCTTTGGAGAGCCCTTTTTTTGCTCTTAGAGGGAGCTTATCGAAGTGGTTTTCACGCTCCTCCTCCTGCCAATACTGCCCCTGCATTGGGTTTGGAGATTGGTCTTGGGGGTTGTGCCACTCTATGGAGTAGAGCGATGTGCAGCATAAAAGAGCCGCCATAAGGGTTACAAATCTTTGCATCATAGGTTTCAATTGGTTACATCTCCAAAAATAACAAAAAAAAATAAGTTATCCAACAATTAAGTTAGATAACCTATTTAATGCGATTTAGTGATTTTACCGCCCTTCAGAAAAAATTACTCTGAAAGAGGAGTTACACTAACGTAAGATTTACCACCTGACTTCTTGCAGAATGATACAGTTCCGTGTACCAACGCAAAAAGAGTGTGATCTTTACCGATACCCACGTTCTCACCTGGGTTGTGGAGAGTACCTCTTTGACGAACGATAATGTTGCCCGCCTTAGCGAACTGACCACCAAACAACTTTACGCCGAGTCTTTTGCTCTCTGACTCGCGGCCGTTCTTAGAACTACCAACGCCTTTCTTGTGTGCCATTTTCTACTAAA
>JAWXSU010000105.1:0-6453 GCA_044434245.1 Rikenellaceae bacterium
GCGGCGAATTTTGCGATCTTGAGCTACGAGGGGGCTCTAACATCGCAACTCCCTATATTTATAAATGTCATGGGGGTAGTTTTGGTTGCGCACTTCGTATGGTTAGCCTTTTTGTATATTGTCGCAGCACTCTTTACACGCAAAAACCCATGGGAGGTGGTGAGACATTACGCTCCGCCATATTTCACCGCCATTGGCACAATGTCCTCTGCGGCAACTCTTCCGGTGTCGCTAAGTGCAGCACGTAAATCATCGATTCTCAAAGATAAGAGTGTTGATTTTGCGATCCCGATTTTTTCAAATATTCATCTCTGCGGATCAATCCTCACGGAGGTGTTCTTCGTCATGACGGTATCGCAGATTCTATACGGCTCGCTTCCCGATCTGGGGACGATGACTCTTTTCATCATTCTACTTGGTGTTTTCGCTATTGGAGCACCGGGAGTTCCGGGCGGTACAGTGATTGCGTCGTTGGGTATCGTAAGTTCTGTTCTTGGTTTCGACGAGGCGGCAACAGCGTTGTTATTGACTATTTTTGCTCTCCAAGATAGCTTCGGCACGGCGTGTAATGTTGTGGGTGATGGTGCACTCACGATGATCGTAAATGAGTTCGATGAGTAATATTGTAACAATTTTTAGTAATTCAGAGGGTTTAAATACCAAAATATAGCTATTGCACCCTCGTTTTAACCGCCCTACCTTTGCAGCACCGGTTATTCATAAAAAAATGAATAACAAAAAATGCAAAAGAGAAGGATGATGATGGGAAAATTTTTACTAGTATTAGCATGGATTGGAGCGATGCAGATGCATACGCTGCACGCCATAGAGAGAGGTCGTGATGGAGAGAGCAGCGTAGCAACCATCAAAGGTGTTGTATCGTCGCAGGAGGATAACTCACCTGTGTCGTTTGCAACTCTACACATCGAAGGGACAAATATCGGAACATCGGCAGATGATAAGGGGCGATTTCACCTAAGAGTCCCCGCCGGCGAGCAGACCCTTGTGGTGTCGTACATCGGACGAGAGAACTACTCTCAAGTAATCAATACCGTAGAGCGCACCACCACCACAATCAACATAACACTATCACCCTCGTCGACCGATATCCAAGCTGTGGAGGTTGAGGGCGAGAGCAAATCGAGACGCATAAACAAAACATCCTACTACGTGCAGTCGATGGAGATGGATGGGTTTAAGAATAGCTCTGCGAATATGACCGACGCACTCTCGAAAATCGGAGGTGTGAAGATTCGTGAGGCGGGAGGAGTAGGTAGCGAAACAACCATATCGCTCAATGGGTACTCGGGCAACCATGTTAAGATCTTTATTGATGGCGTACAGTTAGATCAAAACAACTCAGCCTTTTCGCTTAGCAATATGCCTGCAACATTTGCAGATCGTATAGATGTTTATAGCGGTGTAGTCCCCATTGAGTTTGGAACGGATGCTATTGGTGGTGTTATAAATATCATCTCTAATAAAGAGTTGAAATATCAAGCTCTCAATCTCGATGTTTCATACTCGTATGGCTCGTTCAACACCCACCAAAGCTACATCAACTTTGGACAGGTGCTTAAAAATGGACTCACCTACAACATCAATTTCTACCAAAATTACTCCGACAACGACTACTACGTATATGACGAGATAGTGAAGTTTACGGGGAGTGGAACAGGGTCGTTATACAAAGATTACAGCGACACAAACCTATACCGCAATCGTCGCTTTCATGATGGCTACCACAATGAGTCGGTACTAGCTACGCTCGGTGTTGCAAACAAATCATGGGCAGATATTTTGACCCTTAAGATCAACTACTCTCAATACGAAAACGAGGTGCAGACGGGTGTCATACAAGATGTTGTCTACGGAGACAAGATGCGTACGGGATACTCGATAACCCCCACGCTGGATTACTCGAAAGAGGATTTAATAGTCAAAGGTCTCGACCTCAAAATCAGCAGTAACCTCAGCACAGGGTATACCGAAAATAGTGATCCGGGCGTATACTCATACAACTGGGCGGGAGACAAGGCGGAGGATCCCGGTTTGTCATCGACATTCAACGAATCGAAAAATTTCAGTCTCAACGCCAATGCAGTTGTGATGTATGAACTCTCTGAAAGCCACGATTTCACACTTTCACACAACTACAGCACCTCATCTCGCATAACACGCTCAAAAGAGGATGGAACCGATGCATATGGATTATGGGATCTACCATCGGCGAGCGACAAGAATATCTCGGGAGCATCGTATAGATACCACCCCGGCGAGAGATTCGACGCATCGGTATTTGCGAAGTATTATATTCAAGCGAGTGATGGTTATACCACCGTGTCAGAAGATGATGCAACGCTGGTGTATAGTCGTCGCAAGGCATCATCTTTGGGCTACGGAGTTGCAGGATCTTACTTCATAATCAAGGGTTTGCAAGCTAAGGCATCGTTCGAGAAGGCGTATCGTCTACCCACCTCAACAGAGATGTTCGGAGACAACGATTTGGAGGTTGGAACATTCACTCTTCAACCCGAAACGAGCTACAACTACAACCTCGGAGTGTCGTATAGATTCAACCTCTTCAAACACAACAAATTGGTGGTGGATGCAAGTTTGGTATATCGAGACACTCGTGACTATATCAGCCGCACGGTGGGCAACGACTATGCCACATACGAAAACTTCGGAAAGGTCGAAACTAAAGGTTACACCCTATCATTAAGATACGACTACAAGAAGCTCCTAAGCGTGGGAGGAACATTCAATAACCTCGACACACGCAATGCAGAAAAAGGGTTGTACGGAGGCACAGATCAGGTGACCGTAACATATGGACTTCGACTGCCCAATACCCCCTACATCTATGCGAATGGAGATGCAGCACTTAACTTCTACGATCTATTCGCAAAGGGCGATGGGCTCACTGTGGGGTATGATCTATTCTATCAATATGAGTTCCCTCTCTATTGGGAAAGTATTGGATATAAGGAGACTAAGCAATACGTGCCGTCGCAACTTTCGCATAGCATAATGGTGAACTATAGTTTCCAGAAGAGTAAATACAACCTCACCCTTGAGGCTAAGAATATAATGGATGCGAATCTGTACGACAACTACAGCCTCCAAAAACCGGGTCGTGCATTCTATGCCACGGTGCGAGTTAACATCAACAAGAGAAGTGACAATATCAATAAATAATCAAATCATGAAAAAAAGTACACAATTTTTGGCAGTTGCATTAGCAGCCGCAAGCGTTGCTGCATCATGCACAAGCGAAGTTATCGAGGATGCAAAGTATGCGCAGAGTTTCGAAGAGGTTGAGACCATCTCGAAGTTTATTATCAACACACAGGTGGGTGATGCAGTCTACCTTATGACTACGGATGATCTCTCCTCTGGCACAATCACATCGACAAACAATGGTACGGAGTCTAACCAAGGAGGTACCGTATGGCAATGGATCGAAGGTAAGTATGTATTCAGCATCAAAGATTTGGGTGGTAATGATGGTGCACCTGTTAGAGGCTACTTCCTTAATGCACAAACAGGCAAGATGGAGCTTTTTAGAGCCTACTCCACAACAAAATACAACAGTTGGGGCTCATGGGGCGACAACTTCCTTGCCGTGGCACAGCTCAACGATGAGACTGGAGCGCAAACCTATGTCGGTGATGGTGTTGGGTATGTAACTCCCGGAGGAAACGAAGCAAGCAGTGCTGGAGCATCGGTCGACGGCACATCATACTACGGAAAGTATCTGGTCGTAACACAATCTGACCCTAACACCACAACAATGAAGGTGACAACCCTCTCAGCTGAGGGATATCTCACCGAAGAGGGTAGCGGCGAGACAATCACAATCCCATCATGGGTCGAGAATGGAGGGTACATTTACGCCTCAATCGCAACAACTGGAGTTACCAAGTATGCACTCGAAAATAATGCGAAGGATTACATTGGTGGTGGTGACAACCTTGCCGATATGTCTGATTATGTTTCTGTTGGTTGGGGATCAAAGAGTCAATATGGCAATACTCTCACTATCTCGCAGAGCTTTGCTATAGCTAACCCTCTCACCCCTAACACCGCCTATATTGCGGTTTACAACAAAAATGATTCCGATCAATTCAATGCCGAGCCAGTAAATATCATCACAACCGACAAGATGGGTCAAGCGTTTGGTCGCTACACAGGTAACCCACTCAATACAATGGCTGTGGGTGGCGATGGATACCTATATGTATTCTCTCCTGGCGCAACTCGCAAAGTATGGACAGACGCAATCAACCAATACAGCAATGTTGAGTACTACACGGATGCCGACGCCAACAATGTAAGTAATTGGACTGCGGAGAACAAAATCCACGACATTAAGTTGGTAGAGAGCACAAACCCCGGCTCTGTAATGCGTATTGCTAAGGGTAACTCAACGGAATTTGACGCATCTTTCGATGTAAAAAATGTAGAGACTGCACTTGGAGGTTACGCCTTCACTCGTGTTTGGGCGATCAATGGAACACAATCAAAATTCCTGCTTCGTGTTCTCGACAGCGACAAACCTACATCGGAGGGTTACTACTACGTATCACACAAAAATACTCCATACGATACTCGCTTTGCTGTGTACGATGCAGCGACTGGAGTGGCGAGCTACATCGCAGATCTTCCTGAGCAGAGTGCTACCGATGTGAAATATGCAGCTCAAACATCTATTGCTGAGCCATATTCTGAGGATGGTGTGGTATACATCCCTCTTACGACAAACGACGGAAACTACCCTCGTGTCTTCTACGCATCTGTTATGGATGAGAACGACAACGAAATTACACTCTCAAAGGGTTCTACAATTACCGCAACTGTAGGTGTTGTTGTACAGACCGACTACATCGTGGGTATTGGCAAGTTGACAGGTCAAAACGCTACCTACTAATTTTAACGAGTCCGACTAACAAGGCGATTTTCGGCACTTCCTTCGCCCCTCAAATCCTCACGTACGTAAGTACGCTGCGGTTTGAGAGGCTTCACGAAGCCCCAAAACTCATCCTTGTTACTCAAACTCCACAAAGAGGGGACTTGTTAGTCACCCTCCTTCACTAACTCAAAAAAAATTATAAGATATGATAAATGCAACATTAGATTTAATTACATTCCTTAAGTCCAACTTCTCGATGGTATTTGCCTTGGCACTATACACGGTGTTGGCAGTAGCGTTAGCTAAATCTATAAAGAAAAATTATAAGGTATATTACTGGCTATTTGGATTGATGTCGGCTGGATTTGTAATTCCAACAGTCGCTCGTCTTTGCGGTGTCGATATGCCCTTTAATTTGAGTAAGATACCATTTTTCGGATTGTGCTTTTCGGAGCTTTCGAGTGCTGCAAACTTTATTCATCCGGTGTTAATCATCATCATGTACATGGGAGCGTTTAGCCCCAAAAACCAATACATTGGTCGATTGATGTCTATCCGTAAGGAGCTCTCTATTATCGTAGGCTTTCCTGTTATCGCTCACGCCATGAAACGTATATTTGGCTCATTCGTGAGTGGATGGAACTACTTCTTCGATAATGAGACATTTATGGCTAGTCCACGAGTGACGAGTGCACTCGGTTCGGGAATTTCGAGTTTTGTATATGTACTAGGTATTGTAATGTTTGTTCTGTTCCTTGTATTATGGATCACATCTTTTGATTCTGTACACCGCAAATTGGGAACACAAAAGTGGAAGGCGGTTCAGAAATGGTCGTATGGACTCTATGCAATGTTGTTTATCCACGCTATGGGACTTAACCTAGGCGGATACATTAGCGACAAGGCTCGTGAGGAGCAACAAGCAATGCGCACCCAAACAGAGGTTGTAGAGACTCGTCAACAAGCCGGTCATGGAGCACCTCAACAAGCGCAAGCTCAACAAGCCGGTCATGGAGCACCTCAACAAGCGCAAGCTCAACAAGGTGGTCACGGTTCTAGACCTCAGCCATTTAAATTCTCTGAGATCGAAATCGGGCGTAATGACAAACGAATTATCAATATGTTTATTTTGGTAATGATATATGGCTCATACCTATACTTCCGTCTACGCAAATCGAGAAACGACAAAGCAAAACGAGCGGCAGCTATAAAATAGTTAATGCTAAACCCCAAAAAGAGTCTCTAAGTAGTGTAAAATAATTATTGGTGTGTTTTTGATAGTGCTATTGAAGATGAGATTTTTTGCTATTGAATTGAAAATATAGTGGTTCTACATTGAGATTTAATAGTGAAAAATATCGCTCCAAGAGTGCTATTAAAAATATGGCAATAATTGTTTTTCACTACTTAAAAGGATAATAGGTATAGGCGTTTAGACCACCCATCTTATGAGTTGCTATACAGCCGTTTTGGTTCATTTTGAACCATCCTAACTATAAGCTTATCGAATATAACCCCCATATTTGTCCGTCTATTGC
>JAWXSU010000106.1:0-6235 GCA_044434245.1 Rikenellaceae bacterium
GTTTTGGGCAACATACCCTTGATTGCCTTCTCTAATACGAAGGTTGGTCTTCTTGCTAGGAAATCCGCTGGAGTAGCGAAACGCTGTCCTCCTGGGTAACCTGTGTGACGGACATAGACCTTGTCTGTCATCTTCTTGCCTGTGAGCTTCACCTTATCAGCGTTGATGATGATGACATTGTCACCACAGTCAACGTGAGGAGTGTAGCTAGGCTTGTGCTTGCCTCTCAGGATCTTTGCGACCTGCGATGCAAGACGTCCCAATACCTCATCCTGTGCATCGATCAACACCCATTGTTTGTCAACCGTTGCCTCATTGGCAGAGATAGTCTTGTAGCTTAATGAATCCACTTTGTTTACGTTTAATTAATACTGTTATAAATTGTAATCCAACCCCCTACACTGCGTAGGGTTCGCAAAGGTACGAAAAATATTCTTTTTATACAACTCTGCGCCAAAATATTTGAAAAAGATATTTTCGAGGGCGATTTTTTACTACATTTGCACCGTGAAAAACAAAATTGAAATACTCAAAAAACTCGACGAGGTGCTCTCGCATGGTATTCCTGCGCAGATCATGGAGTGTGCCTCTACCCAAAACAACTGGTTTAGAGCGTGTGACATCTCTGCGGCGGTAGATGCCATAAGAGAGCAGATGTTAAAGTGCGAGAAAATTGAGGCGTGGATGGCAAAGTATCCTACCCTACCTACGACTCAACCCGAAGATATACTCGTCGTAATGGCTGGCAACATTCCCCTCGTTGGTTTTTTTGATCTGTTGTGCGTTTTTATGGCGGGACATAGAGCCCACATCAAGTGTTCTAGTAAGGATCGTGTGGTTATGGAATATGTGATTTCGGTGATGAAGGAGATTGATTCGAATATAGCTATATACATAGGTGACTTTTCTGCACCACACAGAGTGATTGCAACCGGTGGGGAGAGTGCCGTGCGACACTTCAAGGCGCAATACACCGATATTCCAACACTGCTTCGTGGCTCTAGACACTCCATAGCAGTCCTTACGTCACAACAGAGAGGTGACATAATATTGGAGGATATATATATGTATTCGGGTTTGGGATGCCGAAATGTATCGATGGTATTTATCCCCAAAGGAAGTGAGTTGAATATTCCTCGCTACGATACTCACCCTTTATATCATAGCAACTATCTACAAAACAGAGCATTGCAGACGATGAAAGGTGTAACATTTGATGACAATGGATCATCAATACTCATAAGATCGAATAATTTTCCCTCCTCTCTCACCTCAATATCGATATCTGAATATGAGACAATCGAAGAGGTTGAGATGTGGATAAAAGAGCATAACGAGGAGTTGCAATGTATCGTCAGCGACATTATATCCCATCCCAGATGTGTCGGTTTCGGAGAGTCGCAACGCCCAACACTTAACGATTATGCCGACGCAGTAGACACCATGAAATTTTTAATATAATAAACTATGATTAAAGCATATAGCGATCTAGTAAAACTATCGCACACAATATTCGCACTACCCTTTGCACTCATTGGCTACACCCTCGGGATTGTCGTTGGAGGTTATGATTTTGAGTGGCTACTACTCTTAAAGATTCTTCTATGCATGCTCTTTGCACGTAACTCTGCGATGGGATTTAATAGATGGGCGGATAGAGATATTGACAAAGAGAACCCACGCACTGCCGATAGGGAGATCCCGGCAGGTAAAATCACTGCTCGCTCGGCACTTACATTTGTAATTATCAATTCATTGTTGTTTATCGCTACGGCATCATCTATCAATATGCTTACGGCTGTGTTGTCACCCGTTGCTTTGTTTGTGGTGTTGATATATAGCTATTGCAAACGGTTTACATCGTTGGCACACTTGGTGCTGGGATTAGGGCTGGGTATAGCACCTGTAGGAGCGTATATTGCTGTGGCTGGGGAGTTTGCACTCTCTCCAATTATTTTGTCTTTGGTTGTGATTTCATGGTGCGGAGGGTTCGATATAATCTATGCTTTGCAGGATCGTGAGTTTGACCGAGAGAGGGGGTTGCACTCTATCCCGTCGAAGTTTTCGGTGCGAGGAGCACTATATATTAGTATCGCTTTGCACGCAGTCTCTATTGTGACTCTTGTCGCATTTGGTTGTACATTGCCATATAACATATTGACGTGGATTGGCATAGGGGTATTTTCTGCAATATTGATTGCGGAGCATATTTTAGTTACACCCACCCGACAAAGGAGTATCGGTATCGCTTTTGGCA
This sequence comes from Rikenellaceae bacterium, assembly GCA_044434245.1. Lineage (GTDB taxonomy): Bacteria > Bacteroidota > Bacteroidia > Bacteroidales > Rikenellaceae > Alistipes. Next base: position 2,258 of record JAWXSU010000106.1, read on the forward strand.
CGTTGAATGGCATCGCTAGCCTCACGTTGGCGGCATTTATCATCGCAGGATTGATTTTATCCTAATAAATGAGGATTGCAGGGTGGAGGTAAATCGCTTACCTTTGTCGTCGATGAAAAGGATAATATATATACTTCTTCTGTTTCTGCCACTTAATATCATAGGAGCAGAGGTTGAGAGCCCTCTACTTGATACCCTCCTCAACGTAGATCAAGTAAATGTCACCACCATAAAGCAGGGTTTAAACTTGCGTGGTGAGGCTATCTCATCGACTATATTCAATTCACAAGATATTGAGAACCAAAAGGTGTCGACAATGAAAAATGTATCGACAACTGTTCCAAACTTCTATATCCCCGACTATGGTTCACGCATAACATCGTCGATATACGTACGTGGGTTGGGTGCTCGCATCGATCAACCAGTTGTGGGTCTAAATATTGATAATGTGCCATTTATCAACAAAAATGCCTTTGATTTGGAGGTTATGGATATCGAGCGCATGGAGATATTGAGAGGTCCTCAATCTACGCTATATGGTCGCAACACGATGGGAGGGGTGGTGAATATATATACACTTTCGCCATTTACCTATCAAGGAGTCAGGATTGGTGCGGAGTACTCGACGGGAAATACCTACAACGTCAGAGCATCGGTGTATCACAAATTCTCGGATCGATTTGCGGCATCTGTAGGTGCATACCACTCGGGGTCGGATGGGTTCCACACTAATTTATACACTGACGAGAAGTGCGAGAGCGAGAGTTCGTGGGGCGGACGACTCAAGATGCAATATCGAGCAAGCGAGCGCACACGCATAGAGAATACGCTTTCGGCATCTACCCTCTCGCAGGGAGGTTACGCATATATGGATCTTTCGACAAACGAGATTAACTACAACGACCCATCATCATACCAGAGAATAGTCGTAAACGATGGTCTCACGATTCACCACCAAGGTGAGGGGTGGAGGTTGTCGAGTATCACGGGATATCAATACCTCAATGATGAAATGACTCTCGATCAAGATTTCTCGACACAATCGATGTTTACCCTCACGCAAGCTATTCAAGAGCACTCTATCACGGAGGATATAGTATTTAAATCGGAAAGAATCGGCAAAAAATACAACTATCTTTTAGGGCTGTTTGGTTTCTATGACCATAAGAATATGCAAGCTCCAGTCAAGTTCAAAGAGGATGGCATCAACTATTTAATATATGACAATGTAAATGGTTCGACAGGTTACTACGACAACTGGGATGACAATAGTTTTGATCTCAATAGCGACTTCACAAACCATACATTTGGTGCGGCTTTGTATCACGAATCTAGCTACACGAGTGAGCGATTTAAATTCACAGCGGGAGTACGTGTCGACTACGAGAAGACGATACTTGACTACCATAGTTATATGAGTAGTGGATGTTGGGGCAACCTCACCGATTCCCTTGGCAATATCACCAAGACGTTCCGCAAAGATCTAAACATCAACTTGCAAGACACCCCCTCGCAACACTTCTTCGAGATACTGCCTAAATTTAGTGCACTATATAAATTTGGCGAGTATAGGCAATCGACACTCTTTGCAACAGTGAGCAAGGGGTATAAAGCAGGAGGATATAATTCGCAAATGTTCTCTGACATACTTCAACAAAAGGTGATGCAGATATTTGGTCTTTCGATGGCATACTCCGCCGAAGATATAATATCGTACAAACCCGAATATAGTTGGAACTACGAAATTGGAACACACCTCGAAAGTGCAGATCACAAATTAGCAACCGACATCACACTATTCTACATAGATTGCCGAGATCAACAACTCACAGTGTTTCCCGACGATATGGTCACCGGGCGACTCATGACAAATGCAGGACATTCACGCAGCTATGGTGTAGAGTTTTCGGGACGAGTTTCGGTAGGAGCATTTAAAATAAATGGTTCGTATGGATATACCAATGCAAAGTTCATTGAATATAATGATGGAGAGGAGGATTATGCAGGAAACTATGTTCCGTATGCTCCGCAACACACACTATTTGCTAGTGTCGACTATTCGGTCAAGGTAAATACCAAATGGCTGAAAGCTATAACGTTAAACGTTAATAGCAATGGCGCAGGGGCGATATACTGGAACGAATCAAACTCTTTGTCGCAACCCCTCTACGCTCTACTTGGCACAGAGGTGAGATTCGGTGGCGAGAACTACACCCTATCACTTTGGGGGCGTAACCTTTGTGACAAGAGCTACAATACGTTCTATTTCGAGAGTATGGGAAATGAGTTTGTGCAACAAGCACGACCTCGTACATATGGTGTAACAGTAAATATAAATCTATAACAAATGAAAAAATTAATTTCGATGATGATGATCGCCATAGTGGCGATGAGTGCAACCTCTTGCGACAAGGATGATAATGGTGGCGTAAGTTATGAGTTTGGACTCACGGGCGACAAGTATGTCGGTACTCTAACTACATACTATAATGGAAACCCAATTGGAGTGACAACCGATTATGTGATCTATGCAGATGCAGATGCAGACTCTGAGTCGGAGTCGGAGTCGGTAGATATCATGATGCCCACAGCTCAATTTGTTTCGGCAATGCCTGCTATCGATATGGCGATGTTGGATATTGAATTGACGACATCTCAAAATCCTGATATCTACGAAGAGACGACCGCACAAATGGTTGGAATCTATGACCATAGTCCACTCATCAATGATGTAGTTAAATCAATTTCGAATGTTAAAGTCATTGTTTCGTATGATGGTTCTCTTACAGTGTCGTTTGATTGCACAGTCGATACAGAGTATTACGAGAGTGTAATCACAACTAATGTAATTTTTGAAGGTGTGAAATCAACAGACTTGACAACTGGTCTTTTTGTCACTCCTCCAAGTGGAACATCTTTGATAGATGGTGCAACACTAACATACTACAAGGGCAACAATGCTCTAGTCATAGATGGTTACACACATATCCCATCTATGGTGAGCGTATCAAAAACAGTTCTACCTATCGTTGGTGTGACAGAATATGTCGACGAGGATCTAACGACACTTAGCGTTGGAAGCGAAGGATTGGATGTGAACTATAACTTTATGGGTTCATACCTTACAGATCCTGTCAAAGATCTAACATGCTCTATTGTGGATGGTTATGCAGAGCTACAATTCACAATTTATATATATTATGATGGCGGAGAGCTTGCTGTTCCTTGCACATACTATGGTTCAGTGACTACTACTGAGGAGAGCTATGAGGCTAATGATCCAGTCTTTACATTAGATTTCAATGATGGTTTCTGTGTCGGTACTCAAAATAGTGGAGATGTTGAGATTCCAGATGTAACAGTGACATATTTTGAGGGGGACAACACACTTGTTGTATATAACTTCAAGTATACAGATTTTACGATGGCACCAACAACAACTCTTGCCATCACAGATCTTACGAAGAACATCGTGACCGACGGGAGAGTATCAATCACGGGAGATGATATTGAGGTATCTTACACGATGAATGGTGATGACTACGACGGAGTTGTTAGTGACCTTTTGTGTGAGGTTATAGATAAAGAGACCCAAATTGAGTTCTCTATACTTTACAGCGAATATGACTACCCTTGCACCTTTGCTGGCAGCATCACAATCGAGGAGGGTAACTACAGTGACGAAAGAAAATAAAACGGGTATTGGTTTCAAATAGAGCAATCACACCTTGCAGCGACTCTTTTCATGAGAGTTTTGTAGTCGCAAAAGCTGTGGTTGTCGTAAGAAGAGTTGTTTTTCGTAGTTGAAAAGCAACTCTTTTTGTATTAATTTGACACATTTTACATGCAAATTATTACCTTTGCAATAACACATAACTCAATAAGTAGATGAACAAACTCAATAAACTACTCATATATCGTAAGATGTTTATTCGACCCTTTGTCGAGCGGCTGCTCAAATTCATGGGGGCATTGAGC
>JAWXSU010000107.1:0-6216 GCA_044434245.1 Rikenellaceae bacterium
TACCACCCTTAGTGCGGCACTTGATGTAACCCTTGATGATCTCGTCGTTCTCCAAAGCCTCGTTAACACGATCCCATGATTTAAGTTGACGAGCCTTCTTGTGTGAAAGTGCAAGTTGACCGTTACGATCCTCTGCAGACTCAACATATACCTCGATAGTGTCACCTACAGCCAATTCTGGGTTGTAGCGGAACTCTGAGATAGAGATGATACCCTCACTTTTGTAACCGATGTTGATAACAACCTCACGCTTTGTAACAGAGATAACTTTACCCTCAACAGTCTCGCCTACTGCGATGTTTGATAGGGTTTTGTCATACGCCTCAGCGATCTCCTCTTTTGGTTGAGTGTAAACACCCAAGTCGTTTTCGAATGCGTTCCAATCGAAATTCTCGTTTGAAAAATTTTGTGTTCCTTCCATTGTGGAAATTTTGCGATACAATCGCTCGTTAAATGATTAATTTTTGCACTATTTGGATCATCTCCAAAATATGCGGTTGCAAAGTTACAACTTATTTATTCGGTAGGCAAAAAAATATGCATCTTTTTGCCTGTAAAAACAAAAAGATGCATATTTTAATGAGAAAAAAACCGATTTATATTCGACAACCCCCTCTAAATCTCCCCCGGACCGTTGGGAGAGACTTAATTTATAGGTGTTTTGGATTAGATTTTCTTATCCAAAACTTACGTTCTTAGATCAATACCTTTACAATAGCCTTCTTAACGTGACCCTTGCCAATCATTGGTGCGTGAGCATCTTCGGGCATAAGGATCGTAAATTGACCTGTACGGATCGTGTAGATTGTTTGGTACTCATCATCGAATAGCTGTACATCGCTCTCGGTGTTGAATTCGCTTTGTGGTTGAGTCAAATCCTTTCTCTCCAACCATCCGAAACCCTCTCCCTCACCTGTGATTAGGATTTGGATATCAGCATACTTGTCGTGCACCTCCAACTTAGCCTCTCCTGGGATCTCCTTAAGGTCACGATCTAATACATTGATAAAGATCTCATCTCCATCTAATTTGTGTACTCCTGGCTCGATAGCCACCAAATCAAGTTGTGCTACAAGCTCAAACGCCTTCTGCATACGTGGGCATACTCCGTAGTAGAGTGATGCATTTTTGAATGAATCTAAAATCATCTTCTTAATTATTTTTAGTTAGTATAAAGTGTGCTATAACTGGTAGGTGATCCGACAGCTTGATCTCTTTATCGATCATATAGCTTTGGAACTCTATCCCCTCTTGTGCCAAAATGTAATCTATACGTAGCCAATTCATAAATCCACGATAGGTGTAGGGTACTCCTACCCCACACTCCACGAATGAATCTTTAAGTCCCTTCGCCATAGTGTGATATGTGTACGACATTGGCGTATCATTGAAATCACCACATACAACCACCCTGTGTGGTGATGCCGTGATGATACGTTTAAGCGAGTCGCTATCGTGGGCTCGAACCTCTGAACGGCTATTAAAACGGGTGATAATATCTACAACTTTATCTTCACGAAGTGAATCGGCAATAAACTCGCGTGATGTGATATATTTATCATCCGTATGGTTGATTGTTGTCGACACTAAGTGGTTATTAAAGACTCTAATTGTATCGTTCGCTATTTTCAAATCTACCCACATTGAGCTGCTCTCTCCGCAATCTCGCAAAGAGATATATTCGCTTCGTGCGATGATCGGGTATTTGGTATATATCCCCAAATCTGCACTTGTTGCACTATTATATCTCTTAAGTTTATCAGTGAGTGCATCCTCAAACCTTTCGACTCTGAGCTCTTGCAAACATATAATATCTGGTGCGATAGAGTCAATATATGATACTATTTCATTTGTAGACCACTCTTGGTCGTCATTGATGTGAAAGCGCAGATTGTAACTCAAGATTTTCGTCATACCTCGCCTGCTAGGCTCCGAGTAGTGGTTGCTTGTCTCCATCTTGACATATTGCGTGACTTTAGGACTACCAACAAGTAGCAACACAATAATAGGTAGCGCAACCCTCCATCTCCATCGAATGATCCACACCATCGCTATGGCGAAGTTTACAATATATGTCACAGGTGCAAGAAGTCCCAAAATAGAAAATCCCCACCACACCTCAGGATTTACTCTCGGTGCGACAAGGGTAAACAGCAGAGCCACCCACAAGACTATTGACACCACAGCGAATACCCCCCAAGCAAGAAACCAAAATATTGATTTTCGCTCTTTGGGTGTGCCGTAGCTATCGCCGTAGTAATCTCTGTTGCTCATCATATTATGTTTTTAGAATCGTACAAACCCTTTAAACCTCCAATACAGAAGCAGCATTCCACCCCATAACATACCTCCCAAGTGGGCAAAGTGCGCCACATTATCTCCTGCAAAGTTACCCATACCGAGCATAAGCTCCAACACTCCATATATCACCACAAACCATTTAGCTTTGATCGGAATAGGAGGAATGAGCAACATTATAACCGCATTTGGGAATAGTACTCCAAATGCCAACAGTAGCCCAAAGACTGCACCCGAAGCACCGACTGTGAGGTAGTACGGAGAAAACATACCAATACCTAGTTGCAGTAATCCAGCACCCACGCCACACGCCATATAATATATCAAAAATCGTTGTGACCCCAACACACTTTCGAGTGTACGACCAAACATCCACAATGCAAACATATTGAAGAAAAGGTGCGAAAGTCCCCCATGCAGAAACATATATGTCACAACCTGATACATCTTAAAATAGTCAGACTGAGGGGTATGCAATCCCAAATAGAATTGCAGTGCTGGGAATATTGTTGTTGCCATCAATCCCAAGCAGTTGATGATTATAAGGTTTAACACCACTGGAGGTGCCATACTGCTGAGTTTATTGTTCATTTTATCCTAATCTATTTTTTATATCCTCTGTTGTTATTTTGCAAAATATATCTTTTCCGCTAGGGCTATGCGAGAAGTTACTCGACAAAGCTAACTGCTCCACAATCTCCGTAACTTCACTTTGGTTGAGTTGTCTATAAGCTCCTCGACTCGAACTGCAAGCCATCGTGACGGCTAATCTTTCACGTCTTTGATCCTCCATATTGAGTGGCGACGAGCACAATTTTATCAACTCATATATTAATGTGTCAATACTATCGTTTGACTCATCTGCTGGAACACCTTTAACCTCGATCACCCCCTCACCGCAATAATCAATATCGAAACCTAAGAGTGCGAAATCTGTCATATTTTGCTCCATGGTCTCATACTCACTCACCGAGAGTTCCAATCTTTGAGGAAATAGTAACTGTTGACTCACCGCCGACCCACTTGTAAGCATCGACATATAGTGGTCAAAGAGCAAACGTTCCTTTGCCCTGCGAGCATCTACAACAACAAGCTCCATGCCGAGTATAGCCGATATATATCCTCCTCCAATATGCATCGCGTTTTTGAACTCAACAACCTCTCTACGACTCTCTATATGTTCAAATGCCATCTGTGTGGGTTGACTTTGGGACTCAATAATATCGAATGTGCTATTCGAATAGTTGCTTGCTTGGTCAAATCCACCACTTGGGATCATTTCACTTTCGAGCTCAAAAGCCTCAATCGCCTCATATCCACTATCTTTTAACCTTCCACCACTTGTTGTCGTTCGGCTCATTGGTGGTGGTGTATATACATCGTCCCCCGAGGGTAGATCAAAACCAGCGAAATCATCCATGGGCATCGTCGTTTTGGTATCGATATAATCCTCACGAAAGGGGTTATACCCCTGCTGAGATGATGATTTTGGTTCGGCATACGTCACACCTTTTGTTGCAGCTGGAATCTCAATAGGCATCACATCATCGAACTCCATGAGTGACACCGCACCACTTTTGGCTAATGACTCACGTATTGCGGCATTTATGATTTGCCAAATTGAATCTTCATCCGCAAATTTAACCTCCGTTTTTTGTGGGTGAACATTGACATCCACATTGTCGGGTTCGACCTCCAAGAAGAGAAAAAACGATGGGTTTAACCCCTCGTGTATTAGTTTCTCATACCCCTTCATAATCGCTTTTGTGAAGTATGGCGAGCGAAAAAAACGACCATTAACAAATAGATATTGATCCGTATTCTTCTTTGTTGCACCACCCGGGCGACCGATGAATCCTTTGATCTTGACGATCGAAGTGTCAGCCGATACATCCAACAGATTTTGTTTCATATTGCGTCCCACAACATCGACAATACGCCCAGCCAAGCTCTTTGGTGGAAGAGAATATAGCGGTGCATCGTTGCAGTACAATTCAAATTGGATGTTAGGGTAACACAACGCCACACGTTTAAACTCCGCCTTGATCTGGTTCGATGATGTTGTTATTTTACTAGCAAATTTACGCCTCACCGGAATATTGAAAAACAACTCCCTCACCTTAAACTGCGAACCAGTTTGACACACCACTGCATTTTGCGACAAGAACTCACCGCCGTGCACCTGCGTAAGAGTACCAATCTCCTCCCCCTCTTGTTTGGTTTGGAGCTCCACCTTCGCCACAGCTCCTATAGACGCTAACGCCTCACCTCGAAAACCAAAAGTGCGCAGTGAATATATATCATTCACCGTAGATATTTTGCTTGTCGCATGTCTATCGAATGCCATGCGAGCATCGTTGGGCGACATTCCACACCCATTATCACATATTTGAATTAGCTCAAACCCACCATCACGATAATTCACCACAACCTCCGTAGCTCCTGCGTCGATCGTGTTTTCCATCATCTCTTTAACAACCGAAGAAGGGCGAACAACCACCTCCCCAGCTGCAATTTGGTTGGCTACCTTTTCGGGTAGTAATCTAATTCTATCTGCCATCTTTTGTTACTCGCCTTGGTAATCATTGGGCACAACCGTAATCGGGACGTGTGGATTCCACTCCTCGACTTGGGTTGCAGTCTCTACCTTCGCTCCACCTTCGCTCATGCTCCAAATATCTATGAGTTTGGGCATAATCATCGACCCAAACAGAAAAAGAAGAGCAATAATCATAATAAGAGTCAACGAACTTCTTCGTCTATCTTTAGATGCGCTCTGCTTGTTACTCTCCATTCGAGCCATTCTCTTCGTGCGAATATATTGCCCCGGAGTGTACTCATTGCTTTGTGTAGAGCTACTCTCACGACGCTCACCACGCAACTCCTCCCTACGCTTCTCGAACTCCTCTTTTAGAGGATCGTAATAACGAGGGGTGTATTTGAACGCCGTGGCGTGTTTCTTGAATGGTGTGAAACCTCCCATAATTTTAGATTTTTATCGTTCTTTTACAAATTAACGAAAAAAATTCTTCATTCTTTCAAAAATATTCTGATTTTTTACTGAAGATGCCTTTTCAAAAGATGGTAGTTTACTCAACTTCTCGATTAATTTCTTCTCCTCGGAGTTTAATTTATCGGGAATTGTAATGTCTACCACAACTAAAATATCTCCTTGACCATAACCATTAACCTCTGGAAGTCCCTTACCTCCAAGTCGCAACACCTTGCCTGCATGTGTGCCTGCTGGAATTTTGATCTTTGCTCGACCATCAATCGTTGGGATCTCAACCGTGCCACCAAGGATCGCTGTGGGGATTGTGATATTGAGGTTGTGGATCAAATCATTACCGTCACGAATAAGCTCTGGATTGCTCTCCTCCTCGATGAGTACATGCAAATCACCATTTATACCTCCCTGTGCTGGTGCGTTACCTTTACCCGAAACATTAAGCATCATGCCATCTCCAACACCTGCTGGGATCTTGATCTCGATAACCTCTTCGCCTTTGATGGTGCCGTTACCCGAACATTTGTCGCACTTCTCGGTGATTACCTTACCCTTTCCGCCGCATGTAGGACATACCCCTTGAGTTTGTACACGTCCAAAGAAAGAGTTCTCGATTCGATTTACATATCCCGCACCATTACATGTATGACATGTCGTGTACGACGAAGAGTCTTTAGCTCCCGTTCCGCCACATTTGTCACATGCTATTTGCTTTGTGATCTTCACCTTTTTGGTGACTCCTTCGGCGATCTCTTTGAGCGAAAGTTTCACTTTGATACGGATATCTGTACCTTTGTTTACCCTCTGACCGCCACGTGAATATCCTCCGCCGAAACCTCCGCCTGAGTGGTGACCGCCAAATATATCTCCAAATTGAGAGAAGATACTATGGAAATCGTAACAATCATTGC
>JAWXSU010000108.1:0-6172 GCA_044434245.1 Rikenellaceae bacterium
GGAGTATTTAGATGGTCGAGAAGAGAGCGAAGAGAGTGATCCATTTATGATATTCTTAGGATTCTCGCATCCTCATGATATTCGTAATGGTACACCAGAGTTGTTGGCGAAATATGGCGCAACAAACCATAAAGATATAAACTCACTTCCGGACTCTGATCCTAAAGTGGCACTTCCCGACAACTATCTATTGAAACATCCATTCCACCATGGTCACCCAGATCTTAGAGATGAAACAAGAGTTAGTGGAGTGTGGATGAATCGAGATGAACACACGATTAAAAATGAGGTGGGGCGTGAGTATGCATGTTCTGAAAATATTGATATTCAAATTGGTAAAGTGTTAGACAAGCTCGAAGCGATGGGGGAGTTAGATAATACATATATCATATATACGGCAGATCACGGAATCGCAGTTGGTCGCCATGGTCTAATGGGTAAGCAAAATCTTTATGAGCACACTTGGCGAGTACCGATGATTGTTAAAGGTCCTGGAATTAAGGCAGGGTCGAGAGTTGATGGTGATGTCTATCTTTTGGATATATTCCCTACGATTTGTGATTTAGCAGGTATCCCAATTCCCGAAACTGTGCAAGGTGATAGCTTTAGAGCTGTGCTGGAGGGCAAGAGTGAGAGTATGCACGATGTGATGTATGGTGTATATTGCGGTGGGTCGAAACCCGGAATGAGAAGTGTCGTAGAGGGTGATTGGAAGTTAATAAAGTATGATCTATTGGATGGGTATGTTCAAGAAACACAGCTATTTAATCTTAAGGAAAATCCACACGAATATCTTGCTGAACATGGAAAATCAGGCGAAATGGAGCGAGATCTAGCCGAAGACCCTAAATATGCAGATGTGCGTAAAAGAATGGAGGAACTGTTGCTTCAGCAGATGGATAAGTATGACGATCCATTTAGATTCTGGGATCAGCCAGCACTTCCTATCGTAACAAAGGCTAATAAATAATATAAACTATTAAAAAATGAACAGAATAAAACCAATCTACCCATTGACCTTGGCAGCACTACTACCAACAAGTGGTGTCATTGCTGCTCAGAAATCGGCGGCAAAAAGTACAGATCCCCAGAAACCCAATATCATCATGATAATTACAGATGACCAAGGAAAAGGAGATTTAGGATGTACGGGCAATCCATATATTAGTACCCCTAATATTGATAATTTTTACAAAGATGCTGTGCGTCTGGACAACTATCACGTATCGACAACCTCAGCTCCAACCCGTTCGTCGATCATGACGGGGCGTCACTGTAACCGTGTAAATGTATTTCACACTATTGCAGGACGATCGATAGTCTTTAATGACGAGGTGTTGTTGCCTCAGGTATTAGCACAAAATGGATATACAAATGCGATGTATGGCAAGTGGCACTTAGGTGACAACTACCCGAACCGTCCCGAAGATAGAGGTTTTCACGAAGTTATTCGCCACGGAGGTGGTGGTGTTGGTCAAGGTCCAGATTATTGGATGAATGACTATTTTGATGATACGTACTTCCATAATGGCGAGGAGCAGAAGTATGATGGATATTGTACAGACATATTCTTCGACAACGCAATGGAGTTTATAGAGGATAATAAGGATCGCCCATTTTTCGTGTATATGGCGACAAATGCGCCTCACGGACCATACAATGTGCCGCTGGAGTACTACAACATATATGAATCAACCATGATAAATGGAGAGCCAATCAATGATGGGTTGAGACGTTTCTATGGTATGATTACCAATATCGACGACAACTTCAAGAGGTTGGAGGATTATCTCAAAAAGTTGAAAATTGCTGATAATACAATTCTTATATTCACTACCGACAACGGAACATCGGCAGGTGCAAGAACATATAATGCCGGTATGACAGGAGGAAAGGGTAGTCAACTAGAGGGTGGACACCGTGTTCCATTCTTTATTCGTTGGAAAGATGGCGAGATCACCGGAGGACGAGATGTCAACAATCTTGTTGCCCATTATGATCTGCTACCTACATTTGTAGATCTTTTGGATTTGAATTTTGTACCTGTAAAACCACTCGATGGAAAGAGTTTGAAACCTCTTTTGAAGGAGGAGAATCCAGAGTGGGAGAATCGCATATTATATATGGATACTCAACGTGAGCAGAACTTGATTAAGTATAAGAAGTATACGGTCATGGATGATAATTGGCGTTTGGTTGATGGTACATCTTTATATAATGTAACAGAGGATCTAGCTCAAAAGAACAACGTTATAGATAAATATCCAGAGGTTGCAGCTCGCCTTAAGGAGGGTTATGAAAGATGGTGGGATTCATTTATGAATGATAAAGTTGATGAGAAAAGTTCATATATACAAGTCGGATCGCCACGTGAAAACCCAGCCAAAATCTCGTCACACGACCTTCATATTGGACAGTATAAAGGGGTGTGGGATCAATCTAATGTGCTCCAAGCAAACCCAGCGTCGGGATATTGGAAGATTCAGTTTTTGGAGAGTGCAGAGTATGCCATCACGCTTTGTCGATTCCCTCGTGAGAGTGGTCTTGCCATAAACGATAAGGTTGACGCACTGCCTAAACCTGTGGAGTTGGCTAGAGCTGCACCTGCAGGAACAAAAGATGATTTCGTTACGGCGCAAATGTATGTGGCAGGAGTGACAAAAACAGCAGAGATAACAGCCGACACCAAAGAGGTTACATTCAAAGTGAATGTCCCCGAAGGTAAATATGATTTCCAAGCGGAATTGATCGATAGCGAGGGTCATATTCACCCTGCATACTATGTCTATATAGAGAAACTATAACCTCATTAATTTAATATTAAGAGCTCGGATGTAATGTCTGAGCTCTTTTTTTGTATAATAACTAAAGTGTTAAAATAATGTCGTGTTAACTATTTCACACAAATAATACACGTTATTGTTAAAAATTAAAACAAAATAGGGTGGTTTGCTTACATATTGATATTAAAAAAATTAAATAAAAAACTGGTCTCGTATATAAATGACAATTTACGGTGCTCTATATTACTTTTGTGTCGGAGGAGATGTTTAGGGATAAGCACCGCAATACGATTTGATTTTTAATTTTTTTAATATAAAATTTATGAAACGTTTAATTGAGAGCAAAGAGACGGTAAACAAGTGGATGGAGAGATTTGGTGTAAAATTCGGAGTCTACAAAAATGGAGTGTTCAACGAACAACTTTTCCCATTCGATTCTATACCTCGTGTAATTACTAAAGCGGATTGGGATATGTTAGAGGCTGGACTTATTCAGCGTGTGAATGCTCTTAATATGTTTTTGTATGACATTTATCACGACAAAAACATCATCAAGGATGGCGTCATTCCCAAAGAGTTTATCTACTCGTCAAAGGATTACCTGCCCCAATGTGAGGGTATCGACCCATCGCAGAGTGTATATTCGCATATTTCGGGAATAGATCTTGTGCAGGCTAAAACAGGCGAGTGGTATGTGTTGGAGGATAATCTCCGCATACCTTCGGGTGCATCATACCCAATGATTGCACGAACAATCTCTCGTAAAGTATCGCCCGAAACATTCCAGGAAAATGCTGTTGCAGACAACAGAAACTACAGCACTCTACTAAAAGAGATGATGGATAGTGTAAATGTAGGCGGAGGGCTCAATGTGATCCTTACCCCCGGTCGATACAACTCTGCGTTCTTCGAGCATTCGTACTTAGCAGAAAAGACGGGCTCTGTGTTGGCATTCCCCGGAGATTTGGTCGTAGAGGATGATAAGTTATACTATTATGGTTTGCACAATAAACGCCAACCCGTTGGCGCTCTTTACCGCCGAGTGTCGGATGATTATCTTGACCCAATGTGTTTCGAGCCATCATCAATGTTGGGTGTGCCGAACTTAATGCAGGTTTACGCTAAGGGTAATGTCGCAATCATCAACACTCCGGGAAATGGTGTGGCGGATGATAAGGGAACATATTACTTTGTCCCAATGATGGTGAAGTATTATCTAAATGAAGATCCAATTCTTCAGAATGCACCAACATACTTGCCATACTACAAGGATGACTACAACTATATGTTAGCAAATATCGACAAACTCGTAATCAAAGATGTGAGCGAGGCGGGAGGATATGGTGTTATGTTTGGACGAGAGTTGTCGCCCGAGAAGTTGGAGGAGCTCAAAGAGCTAATCATCGAGCAACCACGTCGATGGATCGCACAAGAGGTCATTGACTTCAAAGATATGGAGATATTAAAAGAGGATGGTTCGGGCACGATCGAGAGAAAGGCAGACCTTCGTGTATTTGTGATATCGGGCAAGGATACAAAGGTGTGGAAGAGTGGACTTACACGCTTTTCGAGAATCGAGGGGTCGTTCATTGTGAACTCATCACAAGGAGGAGGTTTCAAGGATACATGGGTACTTAGTGAATAATATAAAAACGATAATATAATGGTTTGCAATGTAATAACTGCCGATAGGGCAAATAGACTTTTTTGGTTGGGACGCTATGCTGAGCGTGTCTATATCAGCCTACACCTTCTTCGACGATACTACGACATGGTGTTGGATGGCGATACGAAGGATCTTCACGAATATTACGAATGTTTGGGAATTGGAGGCGACACCACACGTGAGTTTCAGCTTTCACAGCTCTACGATCTAAACAATATATGTTCGATAGCAACAAGTCTATCTTTGGCTGGAGACAATGCCATTGTGTTGCGTCACGATATCACAAGTGAGTCGATGTCTTATATCCAAATGTCGCAAGCTCTACTCGAAGAGTGCTCTTTGTTGAAGGAGAAGAATATCACACGACTTCAACCAGTGACAGATTATATGTTGGCATTCTTTGGGTCTATAGATGAGAGGGTGTTTGATAACCGTATCCGTAAGTTTCTGAAAATAGGAAAATTAGTTGAAAATATTGACCTTCACATACGATTCAACTATCCATTCTTCAGAATCGAAGAGGCATACCTAAAATTAAAGGAGTATATCGCAAAGATTGATTTTGTGGCGGATGATAAGACGATTGCAAAGTTAGATGATCTTCTCACGGAGGATAAATATGCAGATCAAACAGCTGGATATAAAGAGTGTGTGTTAGGATTTATTAGCTCTCTAGTATTAGTATAATCTTCATGCGCAGATATTGTTATAGTTACCAAACCGTAGTTCGCTATCAGGAGTTGATAACCAACCACCATTTTATGTTGCGTTGTCAGCCTCATGAAGATTGTGGGGTGAGGATATTGGAACAAAATATTGATCTGCTATCATGGGTAAATGCAAACTTTGGAGTTGATGTCTTTGGCAATAAGATAATTTATGGGTCGATGATGACTCCACACGATATTTTTGTGGTGGCAGTGAATGGTATTGTGGAGTGTGGAGGGTATGAAGAAGTTGATCCAACTCCATCTGAAATATACAACTCATTCACTACCAAAACACAAGCGAGTAGAGAGATCTCACAATTTGGTGCACTCACACAAAGAGTGGGTACACCACTAGATCAAGCGTTGGAGTTGTCTTGCAGGTTGCACTCAAGCATGAGTTACATCCCCGGTATAACATCGACGGAGAGTTCCGCTGCGGAGAGTTTTTCGATGTCGGCCGGTGTTTGTCAAGATTTTGCTCATCTGCTGATCTCTATGATTCGTGATAGAGGGATGAAAGCTAGGTATGTAGCAGGTTTTTTGGTCGGAACGGGTGAAACTCATGCATGGGTGGAGGTGCACAGCAATGGAGTATGGTATGGCATAGATCCAACACATGATAGGGTAGTTGACACGGGATATATCAAAATATCACATGGTCGAGATGCAGGAGATTGCTCCGTGTCGAGAGGAACACATAGAGGCTCTCCATTTCACACCACAGAGGTGCGAGTCACAGTGAATGAGATATTTAAATAATTGTTTTTACATTTCTCAAAAACACTTAATAGAACCACTATGAGGTATCTTTGAAAAATACAAAACTTAAACAGTTCTAACAGACAACATAAAAAAATCAAATAAAGTGAGTTAAATTTACTCCCCTCTAATTTTTTTAAGTAGTGCAAAATAATTATTGGTGTGTTTTTAAGAGTGCTATTGGTGATGAGATTTTTTGCTGTTGAATTGAAAATATAGTGGTTCTACATTGAGATTTAAAAGTTAAAAATATC
>JAWXSU010000109.1:0-6141 GCA_044434245.1 Rikenellaceae bacterium
TATCGTTCCGCATAAAGGATTGGCCTATTGGGTCGAAGAGTCCCGTGGGCGAGATATTAGATGTGTTGGGCGATGTGGGCGATAACGATACGGAGATGCACTCGATACTTGCAGAGTATGACCTACCATACAAATTCGAGCCCGAGATAGAGCAGGCGGCAGAGAGTATCGCTGCACGCATTACCGACAAAGATTACGCAGAACGTCGTGACTTTAGAGATACCGTGACATTCACCGTAGACCCTGCCGATGCCAAGGATTTTGATGATGCATTGTCAGTCAAGAAGATAAAGGATGGCGTGTGGGAGATTGGTGTGCATATTGCCGATGTTACACACTACGTCAGACCAAACGACACCATCGACATGGAGGCTCAAGAGCGTGCCACTTCGGTATATCTGGTCGATAGAACCGTACCGATGCTACCCGAAAGGTTATCTAATGAGTTGTGTTCATTGCGTCCACACGAGGAGAGTTTGTGTTTCTCGGCGGTGTTCACTATAACTGAGGGGTTGGATATCACAGACGAATGGTATGGTCGCACGGTGATATATTCCGACAGAAGATTTACTTATGCCGAGGCACAAGATGTAATCGACACAGGCAAGGGAGATTATGCAGAGGAGGTCTTGACCCTCAACAACCTTGCGAAGGCTATGCGCCAACAACGTTTCAAAAATGGAGCTATAGGTTTTGAGCGTGCCGAAATGAAGTTCGAGTTGGATGAAAAGGGACACCCGATTGGCGTATTTACCAAGGAGATGGGTGAATCGAATCAGATGATTGAGGAGTTTATGTTGCTCGCCAATCGCAAAGTTGCGGAGTTCTGTGCGCATCGCAAAACAGAGAGCATGCGCAAGGTTTTGCGCACTATGGTTTATCGTGTGCACGACAAGCCCGACAGCGAGAAATTGGATAACTTCCGCTCATTTATACTCCGTTTTGGTCACTACTTCAAAGCGACAAAGGGGGTTGCTGTGGCACGTGAGCTCAACAAACTGTTGGCAGAGGTGAAGGGTTCTCCCGAAGAGAATGTGGTGTCGATGTTGGCTATACGTTCTATGGCAAAGGCGTTCTATACCACCGATAATGTGGGGCACTATGGCTTAGCATTCCCATACTATACGCACTTCACATCTCCAATTCGTAGATACCCCGATATGATGGTGCATAGACTCTTGGCACACTACCTCGCAGGTGGAAAATCGCCTAAGAAAGAGGAGATTGAGGCTCAATGCACACACTCTTCAGATAGGGAGGTCGTGGCAGCAAATGCAGAGCGTGCATCTATAAAATATAAGGCTGTAGAGTTTATGAAAGATCGCATGGATGAAGAGTTCGATGGTCACATCTGCGGACTCAAAGAGTGGGGAATATTTGTTGAAGTTGATGAGACTCATATCGAGGGAATGATTCCAGTAAGGGAACTTGGTGATGACTATTATGTCTTCGATGCGGACAACTACTCTTTCTATGGTCGTGCCTCACGTGAGACATTCACATTGGGAGATGCAGTAAAGGTTAAGATTAAACGTGCTGATCTAGGCAAAAGGATGCTTGATTTTGCATTGGTCAAGAAATTATAATGGATTTTACATCTATATTATATAGAGCTCTTAGACGAGAGCCGATAAGCTACCAGGAGGCGTGCGAGTTATATGACCACACCCCTTTGTATGAACTGGCAGCTGCGGCAGATGAGTTGAGGGCATCCATTGTCCCCGACCCTGGTGTTGTGACGTGGCAGATTGATAGGAATATAAACATCACAAATGTCTGCGTTTCGGGGTGCAAATTCTGCAATTTTCATTGTAAACCACACCAAAGCGACCGCCACTTCATAACAACAATCGAGGAGTACAAAGAGAAGATAGATAGGATGTTGGAGCTCGGAGGTGACCAACTTCTACTTCAGGGAGGTATGCACCCAAAGTTAGGTATTGAGTTCTACGAGGAGTTGTTTTCGACATTGAAATCTCTCTACCCTACCGTGCGTTTGCACTCACTGGGTGCTCCCGAGGTGTCGCATATTGCTCGTATTAGTTCATTGTCGACTTATGACACACTCATGCGTCTACGAGATGCAGGGTTGGATTCACTGCCAGGGGCGGGGGCGGAGATCTTGGTGGATAGTGTGCGTAAGTATATTTCACCTGCCAAGCCCTCAGTGGATGAGTGGTGCAGGGTTATGCGTGAGGCTCACTCGATGAATTTACCCTCGTCGGCAACTATGATGTATGGACATATCGAAACGCCGCACCAACGCATCGAGCATCTAATTAGGATTCGAGATATTCAGAACGATTGCCCCTCGGGGAACTGGGGATTTATAGCTTTCATAGCGTGGATATTTCACTCGAAGGGAACGCAACTTGAGGCTGAGGGTGTGGTGAGTCATCTTTCGGCTGCGGAGTATATCCGCCTAATAGCAATTAGCCGATTGGTTCTCAATAACATAGACAACATACAGGCATCGTGGGTCACCGTCGGAAAACCCACAGCTCAATTAGCTTTGCATAGCGGAGCAAATGATTTTGGTTCGATTATGATAGAGGAGAATGTGGTGTCGTCGGCAGGTGCTCAGAATAAATTTGATGCCACAGGAATTCAGGCGGCAATTCGCGAAGCGGGGTTTGAACCCAAATTGCGTAATCAACTATATGAATTAAGATAGATATGTATAAAAACTTAAGAGAGTACATCGCCCATTTGGAGCGTGAGGGGGAGCTTGCGAGAGTTGTTTCACCCGTATCGAACGATCTCGAAATATGCGAAATAACCGACCGTGTGAGCAAGAGTGAAGGTGGAGGTAAAGCTCTTCTATTTAAAGTTGAGGGGTCGGATTTTGAGGTCATAACAAATATGTATGGCTCAAAAAAGCGTATATGTATGGCTCTGGGGATTGAGCAGTTGGAGGATTTGACAACTCGCATAGATTCACTTTTCAAGGAGGCGACAGCACCTAAAACGAATTTGTGGGATAAGCTCAAAACATTACCATTATTGGCAGATGTGGCGAAGTGGCTGCCCAGAACATCTTCGAGCAGGGGTGAGTGTCAAGAGGTTGTGATAAGTGGTGCAGATGTTGACCTCAACAAACTACCAATCCTAAAGTGTTGGGTAAATGACGGTGGCAGATTTGTCACACTCCCCATGGTGCACACCATAGACCCCGAATCGGGACAGAGAAATGTGGGCATGTATCGAATGCAGGTGATGGATGAGCACACCACGGGTATGCACTGGCATCTGCATAAAACAGGAGCGAGACACTACGATGGATATAAACGACTCGGCAAACGAATGCCCGTAAGTGTGGCGATTGGTGGCGACCCTACCTACGCATACTCCGCAACAGCTCCCATGCCCGACAATGTGGATGAGTATCTGTTGGCTGGATTTCTGCGAGGTCGAAGTGTGAAGCTGGTGAAGTGTATAACAAATGATATATATGTACCTGCGGATGCAGATTTCATCATTGAGGGATATGTAGACCCTACGGAACAAAAAGTTATCGAAGGACCTTTTGGCGACCACACAGGTTTTTACTCATTGCAGGACAAATACCCTCTCTTTCATGTCACTGCCATAACCCATCGCCGAGATGCGATATATCCAGCTACGATTGTGGGAGTACCACCCCAAGAGGATGCATATATAGCGATGGCTACGGAGCGAATATTCGTGAGCCCCATTCGTTTTGCGATGCAACCCGAGATGCGTGATATGTGGATGCCCGAGGAGGGTACTGCGCATAATCTAGCGTTGATCTCTATTGAGAAGAGATATGAGGGTCAACCACAAAAAATTATACAATCGATGTGGGGTGCAGGACAGATGATGTTCAACAAATATTTGGTTGTTACAGACTCCACCATCAACATCCGCAACACGGAGCAACTTGCGGAGGTCATGCGCCATATAGATCTCACAAGAGCTGTTGTGAGGAGCGAGGGGGTGCTTGATGTATTGGATCACGCCACCTCAACACTGGGATTTGGTGGGAAGCTAGCTCTAAATGCCACGAGCGAAAATATTCGCAAAAGTGTGAATGATGGCTCATATCGCACAAATGGTCGCATTAAAACTTGTGATAGATGGCTCAAGAGATTAAGCCTTCTGGTTGTCTACATATCTCCTGAGGTTGATCTTAACTTGGAGGCTCTAGTCGAAGAACTCGATGTCGTGAATATTAATTTCGTCGCTGTTTTCGATGAAAGCACGTCGGAGATGATGTCGGGAGGGGATCTGCTATGGCTCGCCACAGCTAATAGCGACCCGAGACGAGATATTGTAGTGTCACATGGTGGTGTTATGGTCATAGATGCTCGTACGAAGTTACCCTCCAAGAGTGGTAACCCTCACAGATTCCCAAATGTCGTAACCTCCGATGTGGCAACCATAGAGTTGGTGGATCGTCGTTGGAATGAATACGGCATTGGTGAATTCATTGAGTCGCCATCGAGAAAATATCGCTCTATAATTCTATCGGACTCAGAAGATGTTTAGTAATCAACAGAAACGAGGTGTGTTATACATCTTGCTCCTACTGCTTGTTGTGATATTGTGTGTCGACATGGCTCAAAAACGCTCTACAGAGAGAGACATCTCAACACCTATAGGAGATACTATCATAGAACCAGAGTCGGACTCAATACACCTCTTTGAGTTTGATCCCAATGTCGCAACACTAAAGGATCTGCGATCACTAGGGCTTAGTAAGAGGGAGGCTCTTTCGATTATCAGATATAGATCGGCGGGTAAGGTATTTCGTATAAAGGAGGATATTGCGGGGTGTTACAACATCTCCGATTCTCTATATTACGCCATCGAACCATACATTGTAATTGGCGAGGAGTATCGATACAAAGCGTCATCAACACCAAAGAGTGATGTCGAAATCAATACTCTGGAGAGTCGTGCTACAACTCCCCTATCAAAATTTTTGATAGACACCGTTAGTGCCGAATATCTCCACTCTACGGGAGTTTTGTCGCTACGCCAAGCGGAAGTTTTAGTTGAGTGGCACAGGCGGAGTCGCATAGAGAGTATGGATGAACTCAGAGAGTGCTACACGGTATCGAATAGTGCTGCATCGCAACTTGAACAATATGTTATCTTCCCAACTCGTGAACAAAAAGAGCCCAAAGGGTTGGTGGATATCAACAAAGCGGACTCCGCAGAGTTGCGCAGTGTCTATGGAATTGGCGAGAAGAGCGTCGTCGCAATCATCGAATATCGCAAAAATCTGGGTGGATTTTACTCGTGCGATCAAATTTCGGAGCTTGAAGTGGTCACAGAATCAAATTTTGAGAAAATAATTACACAAATTTCTTGCGATAGTTGTGATATTTCAAAAATAGATGTTAACTTTGCAGTCGCTAAAAATTTAATCGAGCATCCATACATCAGCCGCAAGGCTTTGAGACGGTTGCTCAAAACAAGACAAATAAAAGGAGGTTGGAGTAGTATTGTAGAGATGACCGAAGATGACATATTTACTTTAGAGGAGGCAGAGAGATTGCGTCCCTATCTTTGGTTTGATGAATATACTAAACTTCAAGAGTAACCTTTTGCACCCGAGGAGATATCTGCAGAGCAGATAACCTTACAGATTTTACAGAGTCCGCTTTTGCTCTAAATATTAAAAGCACAAACAAATTAAAAAAACTATAAAAAATATACTATTATGATTATCATGCCAGTAAAAGAGGGTGAGAACATCGAGAGAGCCCTAAAGAAATTTAAGCGTAAATATGAGCGTACAGGAGTACTTAAGGAGCTTCGTCGTCGTCAATACTTCACAAAGCCATCTATCGCTAAGCGTGTAGCTATGCAACATGCAATCTACGTAAATGGTCTTTATCGTGACGAGGAGTAGTCGTTAATAATAAAGAAGTTTTAATCCCCTCACAACAAACTTATAGTTTTGCTGTGAGGGGATTTTCTTTGCGGTGGATTGCGGTATATGCCTCCGCTTACTCTATACTTAATTTTGGAGTGTATATCAAGAGCGTATCAATTAACATTCACAAGCTCAATATCAAACACAAGGGTCGATCCTCCGGGGATATTGTCGATTGTGCGATCTCCATACCCCACCTCCGAAGGGATATAGACCTCCCACCTATCACCTACACT
>JAWXSU010000110.1:0-6100 GCA_044434245.1 Rikenellaceae bacterium
TGGCTCGGCAGAGGTTAGCCAATAACATCCCTCAGGTGGGTGCTGAGGATGCACGCAAAGAGATTGTCGATAAAATCGAAGCTATAAAACTCCCCGATGGATACTTCATGAAGTGGCAAGGAGAGTACGAAAGTAAAAGCGAGTCGATGCAGTATCTGGTTGCGAATATTCCTCTTGCTATTATACTTATGATAGCGATACTTATAATGCTGTTTAAGGATTATCGCAAGCCGCTGATTATTATGCTTTGTGTTCCACTTCTATTTGTAGGTGCGATTTTAGGCGTTTGGGTTTCGGGATTATCGTTTGGATTTGTTGCAATATGTGGAGTGTTGGGACTTATTGGTATGATGATAAAAAATGGCGTAGTACTCATGGATGAGATCAACGACCAAATCAAGAGTGGCAAAAATCCAGCTCAAGCGATTATCGACAGTGCCGACAGCAGATTCCGCCCCGTGATGATGGCATCACTCACAACAATTTTGGGTATGATACCACTTCTTCCTGACGCTATGTTTGGATCTTTGGCTGCAACGATCATGGGGGGATTGCTCGTCGGAACAATCGTGACGCTAATATTTATACCTATACTATATTCTCTATTTTTTAATATCAAGATCAAGTAATGAGACATAAGATCATATATATATTATTGAGTGTGGTGCTACTTCTCACCACCGCTGCATCGGCACAAACTCTAACTTTGCAGCAGTGCCGAGAGATGGCAATATCGAGTAATCGATCACACAAATCAAGCGGCGAGCGAATACTCATGGCGGAGGATATGTTGTCGGCATACAAAACATACCGTCTCCCCGATTTCTCGCTAAAGGGGAGCTACCTCTACGCATCAACATCCCTATCGGCGTCTATCTCAGGAGGATATCTTCCAATAATCACATCGGGAGTCATGAGTTCAGATAGTTTTGCATATATGCCCGACCAAAATTATGACCTGAAGATCGGCTCTGTGTGGAGTGGAAGTGCAATGGCGACACAACCAATATACATGGGACGCAAAATCTCTAATGCAATAAAACTTGCGAGTGTTGGGGTGAAGATCTCGACCCTCGACAGACAACGCAGTGAAGCGGAGGTGTTGCAGCAGGTTGACAATGCATTCTACAAAATCGTGGAGCTAGAAGAGCTACTTCTTACGGCTCAGAGATATGAATCTGTGGTTGCTGAACTCCATAAACAGATGCAGAGCGGATACGACGTTGGTATGAAAACTCGCAACGATCTTATGAAGATTAGTGTGCGCTTGAGTGAGGCGGAACTTCAAACTCTACGAGCAACAAATGGTGTGCGACTAGCGAAGATGAATCTATGTTATGCTGTAGGGTTACCACTCTCGACCGAGGGTTTAGAGATCGTAAATAACGACACTGATGTTACCGTAATCGACGAATCTTCTCTCGATATCACCTCTCGTCCCGAGTGGGCAATACTCAATGAGCAACTCGAAGCAAAGAGGCTAGAGGCAAAAATCACACGAGGTGATTTCCGCCCATCGGTGGTCGCTGTCGGTGCATATGGTTATACAAATGGAGTTACGATCAATGGCTCAAAACTTATAAATAATGCATCATTTGCAGGTGGTGTCACCATAAATGTACCAATCTTCCATTGGGGCGAAGGGCGTCGTAAGAGCTCCGCAAAAGAGCGTGAGATCACCATCGCTCAGAACCAGTTGGAGGATATGGGACAGCTCATGACCTTGGAGCTGATGCAGGCGATAAATATATATAATGAATCAATATTGGAGGTTCATCACACCGAAAACGCACTCCAACAAGCGGAGGAGAATATGCGCATGAGTAAAAACCAATACAACGCAGGCATGGAGACCCTAACAGATTATTTGGAGTCTCAAGCATTGTGGCAAAAAGCGATGAGCGACCTATGCACAGCAAAATCACAACAACGCTGCGCACACACCTCATATTTGAAATGCCGTGGAGCATTGGTGGTGAAGTAGGGGGGGATTTTAATGTTTAAACTCATCCGTTCTAAATGAAGACGCAGGGATACCTTCTACGTTGTATAGTGTGCCCTTAAACCAGTTTTTGAATCCATAACGGATGTATTTGGGCTCCTTTACACTCTTGGCACTAACGATAACGACTCCTTTTTCGATACGAGCATCGGCTTTGACAAATTCACCATTATCACCTGCAATTTCGAAATCTTTGACCTCCTCGTTGTTGTGTGTTATGACTCCAATCTTTGTGTTGTCAAATGTTATAACCATTTCTGATCCAATTATTTCAACACTCTTAATCGTTGGACCATCCGACTCTACCCCCTCAAAGAAGTAGCTCTTTTCGAGAGCTTGGAGTGCCAATCTCTCACCGGGGATAGTTTTGCATGATGGGTGTATATTGTTCTTGTCCCCAGCGTCCGAAAGCACTGCCATTCCTGAATTGGGGATCATATCTACTGCTTTAAGCTGTGCTTCTCGGATATAGTGACTTTTCCACCCCGGAGCAATCTCCTTTTCGTAGTCGAAAGGTGCAATTTGTGCGTAGTAGAATGCCATAGAGTCGTCACCCCACTTCTTTCGCCACAGATCTACCAGATCTACCATTTTTTGAGAATACGAACTGTAGTTCACAATGTCACTTTCGCCTTGATACCAAATAAAACCCTTGGATGAATACCCTGCAATTGGATGAATCATAGCGTTGTATAGTACCGAAGAGTGGCGTGTGTCGGGATGTGGATAGTGCTCATCATGGTTAACGACATCTTCGTATTTTGCTGCAATCTCGTTGCTTATCCAACAATTTATTGATGTTCCACCAACTGCAGAGACTATTATTCCAACAGGAATATCGAGGCATTCTCTGAGCATTCGTGCAAAATAATAAGCCGTAGCACTTGTGCCACGAACAACGCTGCTTGATGCCTCTTGCCACCCTTGACTTAGAACTTTGGTTTGAGGATCAGTAGCTCCTCCTCTTCGAATCGACATAATACGAAGTTTTGAATCTCTACTCTTAGCAATGTCGATTACAGAATTTTCGATATATTGATCCTTCATGCCTGCAAGTGTGCGTGCCATATTCGACTGTCCTGATGCGATCCATACTTCGCCGATGAGCACATTTTCGATCGTAACATCAGCTTCTCCATCGCTTATCGAAATTGTATATGGTCCTCCATACGAAGGGGTTGAGATTGTCGTTTTCCACTCACCTCTACCATTTGCTTTTGTTGTAATCGCAGTGCTGCTCCACGATGGGGTGATGGTTATATCTCCATTCTTAATAGTTGTCTCTCCCCAAATTTGAGCTTCCGTGAGTTGTTGGAGGATCATATTATCCGAAAATAGAGGAGAGAGTCTCACCTTACCTTGGGCCGTCAAGATTGTGAGTATTGCGAAAGCGAACGTTAGTAGTTTTTGCATTTTATAGTTCATAGGTTTATTATATCACAAATGTAGCAAAAAAAAGATGTCACCCTGCAAGGCGACATCTTTTTTTTACGTATATTGATATTAATTCATTGATTTAAGATCTGTGGATTCTGCAGATGCTGATCTCTCAACCATCTCATGTTGCATTGCCACCATGCGGATAACTGTAGCTGCTGTTTCGTCTCCCTTGTTACCATGTTTGCCTCCGCAACGATCTAGAGCTTGTTGCTCGTCATTGACTGTGAGAACACCAAATCCGATGGGCATATTCCACTGTAACTGAAGTTGTGTGATGCCTTGAGTCACACCATCACACACATAGTCGAAGTGACGAGTGTCGCCTTGGATCACACATCCAAGAACTATAACAGCGTCAACCTCAGTGTACTGAGCAAAGAATTGAGCTCCCAAAGCTAACTCGAAAGTTCCAGGAACGTAACGAACCTCAATATTTTGATCCAATGCTCCCGCTGATTTGAGAGTACGCACAGCACCCTCAGCTAGCGCACCTGTAATCTTTGGATTCCACTCTGCCACAACAATTCCAAAGCGCATATCTTTTGCCGATGGAAGTGGTGAGTCGATAACCGAAAGGTTATGATTTTTTGTTGCCATATAGTTGACTTAATTATTTGATTGTTCCGATGTACTTCTCTGCACTGCGTGCCTCCATTGAGTTAGGATACTTTGCGATAATAGTCTCCAAAAGCTCTGTAGCCTTTGCATTCTCGCCCAACTCGATAGCGACAAGTGCTGATTTATACATATAAAGAGGTGCTGTTAGCATATTATCCGAAACACGAATTGCTTTGTTGTAAAGCTCCGTAGCCTTTGCGTACTCACCTTTATCGACTGCGATATCACCCTGCAATCCCAAGTTTTGAGCATTGATGATAGATGCTGGAATACCATCCACTGCACTATATTGAGCTAGATATTTCGCTGCATTATCTAAATCTCCGATTTTGATGTAGCAGATTCCAGCGTAGTGGTTCGCTAGGTTTCCGGCAGGTGTAGATCCATAGTTTTCGATAACCTCCAAAAATCCAGCACCATTCTCATCGCCATTGAGTGCGAGTTCGTAATCTGGTGTTGCGCCCTCAAAAATCGATTGAGCATTGGCAATCATCTCCGACGCACTCTCCATCTTAGGCTCTACGACCAAAGTCTTGTATCCGAAGATTATAGCTGCGACCATCAAAAGTGCAAAAATTATGTAAGAGATCTTCTTACCATTATTTTCAAAAAAGAGCTCCGTCTTGCTCATTGCCTCGCCTACAGACTCCATCATATCTGGTGTCTCTGCATTGTGTGATGTTGACATAATAAATTTTAGTATCTAATTAAATTATAATTTTTCGCTTTCTTAGCACACAAAAGTACAATTTTTTTGGATAAAACAAGAACATAAGTGAAAAAAAAGAGTGTCGGGGTTGTACATTCTACTATCTTTTGTAACTTTGTCGATGTACGTAGATCCAATTTTATGCTTTTAAAGAGATTATCCATCATAAACTTCAAGAATATAGAGCATGCCCAACTCGATTTCGAGGTGGGTATAAATGCATTTGTGGGGGACAACGGCGCAGGAAAATCAAACATTCTCGACGCTATATACTACCTCTCGATGTGCAAATCAATGCTGTCGCTTACCGATGCTCAGAATGTGAGACATGGTGCAGATTTTTTCGTTGCTGATGGTGCCTATTCAACTCAGGATGGAAGGGGTGAGAGTATCGTTTGCTCATTTAACAAACAAAAATACCATACCAAAACTCTCAAACGCAACACCAAAGAGTATGAGAAGTTATCGGATCATATAGGTCTCATACCGGTGGTTGTGGTAACCCCCCAAGACTCTGTGTTGATTACTCAAGCTGCAGATGAACGTCGTCGATTTCTTAATAGTTTCATATCGCAACTAGACTCTCAATATCTAAACTCGTTGATAAAATATAACACTTTGATTGTCCAACGCAACAAAGTGCTAAAGAGTGGAGGCGAAGAGAGTATGCTTTCGATATATGATGAGCAGATGCGACCATATGCCGAATATATTTTTGAGTGCCGCAGAGATCTGATTGCGCAGATCACTCCTCTTGTCGAGAGGTTTTATCGTGCACTCAGTGGCGACAAAGAGCAGGTGACATTGGAGTACATATCTATACTACACCATGTAGATTACATTGAGGCAATGCAGGAGGCTCGACGCAAAGATCTCGCAAATGAGTTCACCACAGTGGGGGTGCATCGTGACGATATGCAACTCTCGATATGTGGATATCCTCTCAGAAAATATGGTTCTCAAGGGCAGCAAAAGTCATTTCTGATTGCACTGAAACTCGCTCAATATATGCTGCTTAGCGAAATACGACAAGAGAAACCAATTTTGCTGCTTGATGATCTGTTCGACAAACTTGATGCCGGACGTGTCGAGCAGCTAATACGTATCGTCTCTGGAGATGACTTCGGACAGATATTTATAACCGATTGCAACCGTACTCGCCTCGAAAGAATATTAAGTAACCTAGAGAGTCCATACCGCCTATTCGATGTCAGCGACGGGGGAATCGAAGAGAAAACACACATATGAGAAGACGTACAACAATGAAGGTCGGCGATATCCTCGAAGAGTTTTTCTCTCGACCATATATCGCCGCTCGTATCGCCGAAAGC
>JAWXSU010000111.1:0-5997 GCA_044434245.1 Rikenellaceae bacterium
AGGCTGGATATGCTTATGAGTCAAATGGTTCGATATATTTCGATGTGGAGAGTTATAACCAGAAATATAACTATGGTAAGTTGTCGGGGCGTAACCTTGACGATATTTTGACTAACACACGCGAGCTTGATGGTCAAAGTGAGAAACGTCGTTCGGTAGATTTTGCACTATGGAAAAAGGCAGCTCCGGAGCATATCATGAAGTGGTCATCACCATGGGGAGAGGGTTTCCCGGGGTGGCACATGGAGTGTTCGGCGATGAGTACCAAATATCTGGGCGAGAGATTCGATATACATGGTGGAGGTATGGATTTGATGTTCCCTCACCACGAGTGCGAGATTGCACAATCTACCGCAGCATTGGGGCATGACTCTGCAAATTATTGGGTACACAACAATATGATTACTATCAATGGTCAAAAGATGGGTAAGTCGTTGGGTAACTTTATCACTTTGGAGGAGCTATTTACCGGTACTCATAAACTTTTGGAGCAGGCGTATTCTCCGATGACAATTAGATTCTTTGTGCTTCAGGCACACTACCGTTCTACGTTAGATTTCTCTAATGATGCATTGTTGGCAGCACAGAAGGGTATGGATCGATTGATGAAGGCAGTAGAGTCTCTATCGAAGATTAAGCCGTCGTCGTCATCGTCGGTGAATCCTACCGAGTTGGTGGATCGTTGTGCGGAGGCGATGAATGATGATTTAAACTCACCACAGGTGATATCTGCCCTATTTGATTGGGTGCGTATAATCAATCAGTTGGTGGATGGAGCACAGAGTATCACGGCGGAGGATTTGGAGTCGTTGAAAACTACAGTATATCGTTATGTGTTTGATATATTGGGTCTAAGAGATGAAAAGAGTGCAGGCGCAGCATCAGGAAATGATTATGTGACACCTCTGGTTGAGATGTTGCTTGCAATGCGTGCTGAGGCTAAAGTAGACAAAAATTGGGCTCTCTCGGATCAAATTCGTGATGGTTTGGTTGCAGCGGGAATCCGTGTTAAGGATCGCAAGGATGGTTGTGATTGGGAGATCGAATAGGTGGTTACTGTAGAGCAAATTAAGGAGTTAGAGGAGCGACGTGTAGCTTTGGAGAGGTGTCTTGATATCGACACCAAGCGCATCGAGCTGCAAAACGAGGAGGAGTGTACCCAAGAGCCAAACTTTTGGGAGGATGCTGAGGCAGCACGAAAGCAGCTTCAAAAGGTTGCGTCCATAATGTCATGGATAGAGGATTACGACAATATTTTCAAAGGGTGTGAAGATCTAACCCTTATGCCCGAATTTGTTAAGGAGGGGCTGGCAAGTGATGACGAGTTTGAGGAGCTATATTCTAAAACACTCGCAGATGTAGAGGCTCTGGAGCTGCGTAATATGTTGCGTGGTGAGGAGGATAAGTTGGGGGCAATAATGGATATCAATGCGGGAGCTGGAGGTACGGAGGCTCTGGATTGGGCTCAAATGCTCATGAGGATGTATACCCGATGGGGTGAAGCGCATGGGTACAAAGTTAAGGTGTTGGATTATCAAGCAGGTGATGAGGTTGGAGTGAAGTCGTGTACGTTGGAATTTGAGGGGGAGTATGGTTACGGATATTTGAAGAGTGAGAATGGCGTACACCGTATGGTGAGGTTGTCCCCATTCAATGCAAATAATAAGCGACAGACGACATTTGCATCGGTATTTGTATCGCCTGCGGTGGATGATAATATCGAGGTGAAGGTTAATGTCTCTGATATTGAGTGGGATACATATAGAGCAAGTGGTGCTGGTGGTCAAAATGTCAATAAGGTGGAGACTGCGGTTCGACTGCGGTATAAATCGAAGGATCCGCAAACGGGGGAGGCGATAGAGTACTTAATCGAAAATATGGAGACTCGATCACAGCTGATGAATCGTGAAAATGCGATGAGAATATTGAAATCTAAACTCTATCAGCGTGAGTTAGATAAGCGAATGGCACTACAGCAGGCTTTGGAATCAACGAAGAAGAAGATAGAGTGGGGATCACAGATTAGATCTTATGTCTTTGATGATAGACGAGTTAAGGATCATCGTACAGGAGCTCAGACATCTAACGTGGATGCGGTGATGGATGGCGAGATAGATGATTTTATAAAATCATATTTGATGGAGTATGGAGCAGAGGCGTAGTATTTACGACCAAAGGAAATTATAATGGAGAAGATAGCAAAAAAATTGACCGATTTAATCGGAAATACTCCTCTTTTGGAGTTGAATAATTTTCAGAAAATAAATGGTGCAAAGGCACATATCATAGCGAAGTTAGAGTATTTCAACCCTGCAGGAAGCGTAAAGGATCGTGTGGCAAAGGCGATGATTCGTGATGCAGAGCAGAGAGGGGTGCTCAAAGCAGGGGGTACACTTATTGAGCCTACAAGTGGAAACACGGGAGTGGGTTTAGCTCTCGTTGCTGCTGCTGATGGGTATAAATTGATCCTTACGATGCCCGAAACAATGAGCATAGAGCGTCGACGATTACTCTCGGCATTGGGAGCGCAGATCGTTCTCACACCTGGAGCGGAGGGTATGACGGGTGCGATAAATCGAGCATATGCACTCCAAAAGGAGATTGAGGGAAGTGTTATTTTGAACCAGTTTGAGAATGAGGCTAACCCACAGGCTCATTATGTAACCACAGCAGAGGAGATATGGAGGGATACGAATGGAAGGATTGATATCCTAATTGGAGGAGTTGGAACAGGAGGGACAATAAGTGGTAATGGAAAGAGACTCAAAGAGTTAAATCCATCACTTGAAGTTATCGCTGTCGAACCAGCATCGTCACCAGTTCTTTCGGGAGGAAATCCCGGAGCTCATAAATTGCAAGGAATAGGGGCGGGTTTCGTACCTAAAATATATAACTCGGATGTTGTAGATCGAGTTATAACTGTTGCAAATGAGGATGCTTTTGAGGCGTCACGCAGTGTCGCAACTCAGGAGGGTTTGTTGGTCGGAATATCATCTGGTGCGGCATTATATGCTGCTATTGAGGTGGCACAAGAGCCGCAAAATGAGGGGAAGAGAGTTGTTGTAATTTTGCCTGATAGTGGGGAGAGATACCTCTCGACAGAGTTGTATAGTGTTCAATAATAAAATTTATAGATCATGAAAGATATAAGTGCAATCATTGATAAGAATGCAGAGGAGTTGGCAAATCACAATCGTGATTATCTGAAGAAACGTAGCTGCGCACTACCTACGGTGGAGATTATGAGCGAGATCGTATCGCTCGTTTCGGAGACAATTTTTCCGGGTTATCTTGGTAATAGCTCTATTGCTGGAGGAATGCTTAAAAACCATATCGCTATAAATCTTGAAAAGATCTATATCCTATTGTGCGATCAGGTGGATCGTGTTTTGAAATTTGATGATAACTGCTCTGTGGAGCGTAGTGCAGATAACATTGCGGAGGAGTTTGTGGAGTCAATATCGGATATTAAGTCAATGCTTATAACCGATGTGGAGGCGATGTATAAAGCTGATCCTGCGGCAACTAGTATGGGGGAGGTTATATTTTGTTACCCCTCGATTGTAGCGATGATACACCATCGTATCGCATCAAAATTGCATAAGCTCTGTGTGCCGATTATACCACGTATAATTTCGGAGATTGCACACTCGAAAACAGGAATTGACATACATCCGGCAGCGCAGATAGGTCGATATTTTGCTATAGATCATGGTACGGGAGTTGTGATAGGGGAGACATGTATTATCGGTGATCATGTTGTTATATATCAGGGTGTTACTCTAGGAGCTAAGGGCTTTAGATATGACGAGGATGGAAATATCATAAATGTTCCTCGCCATCCAATCATCGAAGATAATGTCAAAATTTACTCTAACTCATCTATTTTGGGGCGTATAACAATCGGTCACGACTCTGTGATTGGTGGAAACATGTGGATTGACAAGGATGTTGAACCGTATGCTAAGATGATTCAGGCTAGATAGTATGGGGTTTGTAGAGATTGGAGTAGCGGAGAATATATCTAAGAGATTGGAGGGTATTGGAATCTCAGAGCCAACCTCTATTCAGCAACTCGCAATCCCACCTGCGCTAGGAGGGGAGAGTATTCTGGCAAAATCACAAACAGGAAGTGGTAAAACATTGGCATATCTGCTACCTATATTTCAGCGAATTACACAAACCAAGAGAGCTCTTATCCTAGTTCCGACACGAGAGTTGGTGCAGCAGATTGGTGAGGTGTGCAGTAAGGTGTGTGGAGAGATATCATTCGCTACAATATATGGTGGGGTAGAGTATGAACCACAAATCGAAGTGCTCGCAACGATGCCAACGATTGTTATTTCGACAGTTGGGCGATTGTTGGATCTTGTTAATCAGGGGGTTGCGAATATCGAAAGTGTTGATTATTTTGTGCTCGATGAGGTCGACCAAATGGTGGATCTTGGTTTTCGTGATGATATTGTAGAGATTGCAAAGTGGCGTAAGCAAGGGGCTCAGACGCTATGTTTTTCAGCTACTATACCTTCTCAAGTGGAGAGTGTGATATCTGAAATCATGCCACTACAATATTTTAGAGCCGAAAATAGAGAGGAGTCATTAGCGGTAGAGAGAATCGAGCAATCGGGATATTATGTGAGTTTGGAGATGATGGATCATCTTCTTCTTCATCTCTTGCGCAGCAACCCTCCAAAGCGAGGAATAATATTTACCCGCTCTCGAAAAATGGCTGATAGGGTGTCGTTCCTGCTGCGAGAGAGGGGGATGGTTGCCGAGGCGATCCATAGCGATCGTAGTCAAACAGCACGAGAACATATTTTATCGAGGTTTAAGTGTTCGCAGACGACGCTGCTTGTCGCTACGGATGTTTTGGCACGAGGCATTGATGTCGAAGATGTTGATGTTGTGTATAATTATGGTATGCCGCAAGAGGCGGAGCAATATATCCACCGCATAGGACGTACGGCACGTGGAGGTGGTTCGGGAAAGGCTATTAGTTTGTCGACTCCGGATGAGAAAGTTCTTATAGATAGGGTTTGTAAACTTATGCGACGCCCCATAATAATGTCTGTGTCGCACCCATACTCCACTCCATTGGTATTGAAATCTCTATCTACCCCACATGGTGGTCGGAGTAAAAAAAGAGATAGAAAAAACTGTAGAAAAACAAAATAAAAGTACTATCTTTGCAGTATAAATATAATTAACTAAAAATATTATTACAATGAGAAAAACTATTACCACTCTATCAGCAGCACTTATGATATGTGGAAGTGCTGGTGCATTTTCACTTTCAGACATATCCTCTTCTGCTGCATCATCGGCTGTTTCTACAGTAACAAGTGCTATCTCATCATCTACTGTATCGGATGTCGTATCAACAGTTGCATCTGCTCTTTTGGGTGACGCTGCAATCACAACATCGTCTATCACAGGAACATGGACGTACGACAGCCCAGCTGTAATTCTACAAAGTGACAACTCAATAACCGAGGCTGCAGGTACTTTGGCGACATCAACTATTGAGAGTAAACTCGGCTCTACATTTTCAACATTAGGAATGAGTGCTGGTACATTTTCATTTACTTTTAATTCCGATAACTCGTTTTCGTGCACAGTGAAGAGTAGAACTCTCAGTGGAACATATGCCATTGATGGTGACGAAACCCTAACTTTGACATTTAGCGCATTTGGAGCAATTAATTTAGGTTCAATATCTACCATTGCTTATATCTCTGGAAGCAATCTTTCGTTGTTGTTTGAGGCAGATAAATTGTTGGATATTGTGAGCGCATTAACATCTGTTTCAGAGAGCAGCACAACTTTGTCAACTGTAAATTCACTGTTGTCTAATTACAACGGTGTACGTGTAGGTTTTGAGATGACAAAATAGGTATTAGGTATAGGCGTTTAGACCACCCAATAAAATAATAATACCTACCTTTGCAGAATGGGTAGAGAAAATAAATTTAGAGGAGTGAACTCGATCAAATTCAA
>JAWXSU010000112.1:0-5938 GCA_044434245.1 Rikenellaceae bacterium
TCATGTTCCAGCAACGCGTTCTTACTGGAGCTAAAGAGATATTCTTCACGCCACACGATGACGGCACAACCAATGCTACAGGGTGCACCATTACACTCAACGATTTGTTTATCAAAAATGGAAACGATGCAACTGTTCTGAGTGGCGATGTAACATACACTCTAACATCTTCAACATCATTCTCAGCGGGTACTCAATATCTATTTACAATAACATTATCAACAGACAACGATGATCTGTTTGGTGATCCAATAAAGTTCACATCGGATGATGTTGATTGGGGTTCGCCATCAACAGGTGTCACCATCAACTAACATCACCCCAAAGGTCATAGGGGATTGATCTCCTCTATGACCACAAAAAACATCTACTACCATGAATCGAAACAGAACGCCTCAACTTCTTCTCCTTACACTGTTGGCTGTAGGGTGTACAAAGAGTAATACCGACACTCTAATCGAGGGAGATGACTCGAAGAAGATATCATTCGGGTCTAGTGCCATCTGGACTAAAGGCTTAGAGATAAACGATATAGCCGATGTCTCGCAACTCACTCTATACACCTACTATGCCGACGAAGTGTGGGAAAATGCCACAAGTGATAACCTTTCGCATTTTTTCACATCCGATATCTCGACACCAATAACACTCACAGCTAGTGGCAGCGAATATATATATTCGGGTGCTACTCAATATTGGCCTCAAGTCGAGGGTGGAGCTCTCAACTTCTTCGCATACTACCCCTCTAGCGAATTAACACACACCCTAAACACAACACAGGGGAGTGATGGAATGCCTATATATAGCTACTCACTTTCGACATTAGCGGAGGAGAATCACGATTTGGTGTGTGATATGCGGTGTGATATGACCTCGGGGGACTATGACGGGGTTGTAAATTTCGCACTGCAACACATACTCACAAAAGTAGAACTTCAGGCGAGGTTGATTGGAACAAATTCTGATGCTATATATGGCGAAGAGTTTACCGTTAATGGTATTACATTCTCGGGGATATACTCAGATGCGACTCTAAATATCGACTTTAACGAAGATGACAGCTCAAGAACTTTCTCTTGGAGCGTCGATGATACATCAACAATAGAGCTTACCGCAGCTCAAGCAAACACGCTTCTTTCGGTCGACGACAACAAAGCTAAACTCTTGACAGGAACAAGCAGCGACACAGATAATTACACCAATGTGATGGCTGAAAATAGAGCAATATTTCTTCTTCCGCAAGAGCTCTCCTCACGACCAACACGACCGACACTACAAGTGCGCATTCGCCGCTCATATAATAACAATGCCCCTTTGGCGTCAAATGTCGATACAAATGGTGAGATTTTGACTTCGTCAGGAAACTTTATCGCAGGCGAGAGTGTAGAAACTTATTTAAACTCGGGAGATACTGTTGCCTTTATCTACGAAACGACCTCTGTCGAGATTCCTCCAGTTTCAGGTTGCACGGGGTGGGAAGTTGGACAAAATATAATAATGTCGATGGATTTTAATCTTAATGCACTAGATGAATATAACACCCCTCTTACTTTGAGCTCTTCAATATATGATTGGACTGAGACAGAGGTCGATATCGAGGTGAATCCAAATATATATATTTATGCTAGCGACACCAATATTGATGTGAGTTACGAAGAGTCAACAGCCGACATATATCTATACACGAACTACGAGTATGATCTACGTGTCGCCAAAACTAAATATGAATTAGATGGTTCGCCAACTACCGCCGATGGATTTACATTCTACCCATACTACGATGGAGTCTACAGTACCACACCATACACAGCACAATTAGTAGACCCCACATCAACCGACAACAACGAAATACTTTTGGCATGGGGGTATGATGCTGACAAAAACTTTGTTGTTGGCGGCACAATGGATGATAATGGCGTCATCACGGGAGGAACTATCGTTACAGGATATGATGGTGGCGAGGGTTTCTTAAATATGGATGCCTACCTCTGGAAAGGCACTATCCCCGGTGATGTTATCACTTGTTACACGTATGATTACACCTTCGATTCATACAGTGGCGAGATGAACAGTAGTGTCGATTGGTTGAAATTCAAAATCACATTAAGCGACAATTACTCTTTCTACTACTACGCCTCGCTCTCCACCCGTGGTCAATTAGGACTATACACCAACAGTTCGGTGAATGGAGACAACTCATACGGAATCAACAAAGATGAAAATGACGCAGTCTATATACTGAGAATCGTAATTGAAGATTCACATCTTTTAAACTCCCAGGGTGATTACATATCACAGAGCGACACTTATGGCTATTTTTATGGTAAAATCGGAGCCGAGATACTATCCAACGCTGGAGGATCTATAAACTATAAGTTTGGCGTGATGCTAACCAAAACATTAACTCAAGAATAATAATCTGTTTAAATATGAAAAAATATAACTTTTTACTACTACTCACAATCTTCGCCTCAGGGAGCTGCCAAAAGTTTGACGAGAACGCAACAGAGATTATCTCGGATGGCGTGTCGATGACGAGGGTCGAGATGATGGAGGATGGGAGATTAAGAGTCACAGCATCCCTAAATGGCGTTAGCATGACTTCGGTTTCAACCAAATCGACTAACTACGAAGATGTTATATACGATGGTTGGTGTCTTGTGTTTGGTGAAAACGAAGAGGAACACGCCGACACCACCACTAACACATATACAGACGATTCACCTCTTATTCAAATTGAACCTATTACGGTCAATGCAAATGGTACATTTTTTATGACATTCGATGAGTACCCCAACGCTTCGTTTATGCGTATTGTTGTGAATCTTACGGAGCGTGAAACCTCCACATTGGAGAGTATCATCTCGTGGCGAAAAGTTGTATATGCAGAGGGCAGTAGCTTTGATGAGGAGGATTTTCAAACTCCACCTACTGCAACAGAGGTTGCCGATAATGGGATCGCTACATTTGGGCAATATCGCTACCAATCTGTGGGACTCGATGGAATATACAACACAACATACAACACTACAGCCACCACCTCAGAGATCCCTCAATATGAAGATGTCAGCGGCATTATGACCTCTTGGGCTGTGATATACTCAAACTCAGATAGCGATGCTATCACGGGTATAAGTAGCGTACACAACCAAGCGGAGAGCTACAATGCAACATCACCAAACCCAGCAAATGTGCGCAACTGTTTCCCTATGGCATCATACGGATTCATCATGGAGTCGATCTCGGAGCAAACACTACAAGAGATGTTTGATAAAGAGGTAGATATGATACGTCTATGTTCAAAGATTCAAGTCGAGGTCGAGGATTCTAATTTTTCGATGCAGGAGTTATATGTGATTGATGCTGCACAAGAGGCTCGGATTCGTAGTACTGTGCTGTCGTCATCACTCGACGAGGATGGTATTATATCTGTATCTGCAACATTTGGAATTCCAGAGGATCTGGGCGGCACAATAACATATCAACCATTAGCAACATCGAGCACTCTATCTGATCCAATATATTTCTACCCTAACTCGGGCGGAGATTACACATCAAACGATGCTGTTAATCAAGATACCAACCCTCAATACATCATCATCAAAGGACAAGCCGCAGGTTACGACACTCCGGGGTACTACAAAGTGGCACTAAAAGCACAATATCCATTGGCGAGCGATTCGGATGAGAGCAATATGGACGACACTTCGAAATGGTCAGCCTTAACCTACGATATTTTACGCAACACATCGTTCACTGTAAAATTAAACACAATAGATAAACCCGGCTACAAAACGTTTGCTGATGCTGCAGATTCCAATAGCCCAGCGAACAACATAAGCTATTCAATCGACATCGAGACGTCGAACAACCGCTACGAGGTATTGGTGAGCAAGGGTACATATTATACAGAGTTAGAGACTAGCCGTGTATATATCAAGGGGTATATGGATAGTGGAATCACGGGATGTTACATAGATTTCACAATGACCCCTTCGCAGGGTAATGTTGTACCAAGTGTATATATACAGTCGAGCGACCATGATGGCGATTACATCGACAACTCGGATGTTATCATCGATTATTGCAAAGTGTTACGAACAAGCGACAATGCCACAGCATTTTCCAACAGCGATTGGGATAGTGCCACAATATATAGCCTCTCTGATAATGAAACAGAAGATGGACTTAGTGGTCAGCTAGTCAACATCCCGAGTGGCGATGAGACAACTAAGATCCGAGTATACTTCTCGGCATATAATTCTGGGGTCGTTCGTTTGCGCATTGGCGACATTTTGAAATTTATCCCTGTCGTGTATGATCGTATCCCAATAAGCATATATGGCACAATAGGTCAGAATGGAACTCAAGACAATGGTGTTGTAGTTACAGATATATATGGACAGTCGTGGAGCGATTTTTCGCACACTACAATCTACACAGAGGATATCTCCAACTATCCAGATGGAGAGGTTAATTACTTCGAAGATTTCACATTAAACCCTTCGGGAACTATCACACACTCATCCGAAGGTTCATATAGTGTAAAACCTGAGCTCCGAGCGAGGATTCTACCTACTAATGCCGGCGATGGAAATGCAGTTTTGTATCTGCGACAGGCGAGCGATTTTGCATTATCAAACAGCGAAGGTGAGATCTTTGAGCAGGGTGACAGTGGTGACTATTATGTGTCGTTTACCGCACAGGGTAAAGTGTGGGATAATAACACAAATGGGATGTTTTCTGGGGAGCGAGGCGATGATAACATCATCTTTGACACGAGCGAAAGTAGTTCGATAAATGCATTGAGTGTAGATGGTTTGACAATTAATATAGAGACCAATACCACATCAGCGACCGTTAGTGGAGATTTCTTCGAAGAGCAGTTATCGAATAGCAACCAAACTCTCTCCTTATACATAGACAAGATGGATTATTCGAATCAAGCGTACACAAGTTATAGCAGTAATTTCATTCGAAACAACTACACTGCCAAATCGACAATCACGGTAGAAAATAGTGCTGGGGACTATAAAACATATATCGTTGAACAAACTCAATACCCCCCGATATATCTTGTAGCAACCGAAGGTGGTAGCACCAAAGCATTTAAGATGTGTAGTAGCAACGACATAAACCAATACCAAACAAGTGTATATGTGATTAGCATATATAATTGGGATGGCGATTCATCAACTGGTAGCTGGGATTGTAGTTGGGCTCAAACCACAGGCAAATCAATGACAACATCACACTACAACTATTTCCTTGGTGTCATATATGAGGTGTTGCTAGATAAAGATTACCTGGATAATTATGATTACACCAATGACTACAAAACTAATTATCAATATTATGGGTACAAAGCATATACCGATGCTCGAAGTTCATTTACCCGTTTAGATGAGTTTGAAGATCGGGGCGGCACAACAAATGCCGATTCAGCATTTACGCTAATGCGTAATTACGACGAACTTGAGAGTGATGGATTGGGGATAATCACAACCAACTATAGCGATGTATATGCAACACTATCAATCACAATAAAGGATCAATACGGAGAAACATACACCACAACAAAAAATATCCAAGGAATGGATTAACCTCCAATAAAAAAAACCATGTGTGAGTTAAGTAGTGCAAAATAATTATTGGTGTGTTTTTAAGAGTGCTGTTAAAAATATGACAATAATTATTTTGCACTACTTAATGATACTCGCACATGGTTTTTCTAGAATTTTGCAGATATAAATTGCGGAACTTTAGATAATATTTTACACCACAGAGTCCAGTATGGATTAAATCCATGCATGCGATATAGACGCATATCTTCACTCCATTTTTGTCTCATTCTTTTGGGGTCTGTCGACAACCCGCCCATGCGCATCTTCACTATGTAGTCATTTAAGTAGGTTACATTATAATCTCCTTCGTACAT
>JAWXSU010000113.1:0-5878 GCA_044434245.1 Rikenellaceae bacterium
CGCTAAGGTTTGAATAGAAGTTGGTGGCAGAATCTTGTACTACATCTGCACCATCTGCACGATTAATCTTTGATGAGTACAATTCACTGTCAAAGATC
Source organism: Rikenellaceae bacterium (assembly GCA_044434245.1). Classification (GTDB taxonomy): domain Bacteria; phylum Bacteroidota; class Bacteroidia; order Bacteroidales; family Rikenellaceae; genus Alistipes. The sequence goes on from JAWXSU010000113.1 coordinate 99, forward strand.
ACGGGCGATATAACCTCCAGCAATTTATCTACTCCACCAAAGTCGGCAGGTAGCAACTCAGCTGGAAGAGAATGGATAGCTTGTTCGAAGAAATCTTGCGAAAATTCGGGTGTGAATTTATCGTTGGAGTAGTGGTGGTGTATGCCATTTGCGAACCACACGTGTTTAAGATACTTCACCACACCGCACCACATCTCGCAATTTCTCTCTCCCGAGTAGTTTCTATATAGAGCCTCTAGAGTTCTGCGGATGATAATATTGAATTTAAAATTTTGGTCAAATAGAATATCTCGTCCCCACTTAGCAGCTTGTGAGAGGTAGTAAATCATTTTTTTCTCCTCTAGCGATAGATTTTCAAACGCTGGGACTTTATATCTTAGGATTTTGGTGTCGTCGAAACGATCGATAATCCAAGGTGTAGTGTTCTCTTTCATGTTATACCTATATATATAAATGCTCTTTTTGCACTAAAAATATGCCAACAAGAGCCTTTTAACCCCACAAAGGTAGAAATAAATGATGTATGAACGATCAAAAATGAAAATTTTCTTTTCTTTTCTCATTTATTGTTTCTAACTTTGCCGGCAGGTTTAATAGAATTGTAATATTTAAACCACCCTACTAACTATATTTTATATGAATCTATTTGAAAGTGTCGTAAGTTTACAAGAGACACTGCAAAAATATACGAAGAATCAAATTGGTTTTGTGCCAACAATGGGTGCGTTGCATGCAGGGCATATATCATTGGTTGAGCGTGCTCGTGCGGAGTGTGACATAGTTGTTGTGAGCATCTTTGTGAATCCGACACAATTTAATGACAAGGGTGATCTTGTGAGCTACCCTCGAACTCCGGAGTCGGATCTTGCGATGTTGGAGGCGGCAGGTGTAGATTTTGTTCTTATGCCATCTGTCGAGGAGATCTACCCGACGGAGGATTGCCGAGTTTTTGATTTTGGGGTTATTGAAAGTGTTATGGAGGGGGCAACTCGTCCGGGTCACTTTAATGGCGTGGGGCAAGTTGTGAGTCGTCTTTTTGATATTGTGAAACCAGCAAAGAGTTACTTCGGGCAGAAGGATTTTCAACAAGTGGCGGTTATTCGATCTCTTGTCGAGCAACTCAAAATAGATGTAGAGATTATCGAAGTTCCAACCTTTAGAGGCGAAGATGGATTGGCTCTATCATCACGAAATGCACTATTAAGTGTAGAATGTCGTTGTGCAGCACCAACAATATTCGCAGCTTTGAGTGAGGCTAAAGCCTTGATGCAGAACTATTCCCCAGCTCAGGTGGAGCAAATGGCATGCGAGAAGATCAATGCATCGGGAGTGTTGGAGGTGATATATCTTCAAATTGTAGATGCAAGAACTTTGCAGTGTATAAGCGATTGGGACTCAGCTCAAAATATTCAACTTTGTACTGCGGTGCAGGCTGGAAACGTAAGGTTAATTGATAATATAAATCTCAAATAAAATGAAGATGATGATTGAAGTGCTCAAATCTAAGATACACCGTGTGAGTGTTACTCAGGCGAATCTAAACTACGTGGGCAGTATCACCATTGATGCAGCATTGATGGATGCCGCAAATCTCCTCGAAGGAGAGAAAGTCTCTATTGTTAATAATAATAATGGAGAGCGTTTTGAAACATATATCATTAAGGGTGAGAGAGGCAGTGGTTGTATCTGTCTTAACGGTGCCGCAGCTCGTAGAGTTGCAGTGGGTGATGTGATTATCATTATATCGTATGCCCAAATGGAGTTTGAAGATGCTAAATCATTTAAGCCGTGGGTTATATTTCCCGATACAGCAACTAATCAACTCATTGAGTAGGAGATGGATATAATGTTGTCGATATTAGCTCTTGTGTTATCCTTGTTGGGTATCATAGGAGCTATTTTTCCTTTACCAGGGGTGCTGTTAAGCTACTTGGGGTTGTTGTGTGCGTACTTTTGCAATTATTCGACATTGACACCCAAGGATCTGATTATTTGGGCAGTAGTGTCGATTGTAGTGTCGGTGATAGATTTTGTATTACCCCCCTTTTTTACAAAAATGTTGGGAGGCTCGAAGGCTGGAGTTTGGGGCTCTACAATTGGAATGGTCGCAGGATTTTTCTTTTTCCCTCCTGTGGGAATAATTCTTTGTCCTCTATTTGGTGCGGTGTTGGGTGAACTAGTCAACGACAAGAGCGACATAGAGAAGGCGTTTAAGATTGGCATGGCATCCTTTGTGTCGTTTATCTTCGGTACGGGAATCAAGCTGATTGCAACAGTTTGGATGATGTGTCTTTTCTTGCAGGGGGTCATAGATTACATTTGGAAGTAAAAAACGATATATGTATGAAAAATTTTGAGAGTTAGAGAGTTCCCCAATTAGTTTGATTATAATCTCTCTAACTCACGTTGTTTTATGAATCTGTTTAAGTTTTTCTCGCTATATTTATGCCTTTTCACTGAGTTCTAACCACCTCATTGTCATTTCGTCGATTTTCTCAATCAACTCTCCGATTTGATTTGACTTTGCTGTTAAATCCTCGATGCTTAGAGTACCGCTACTTAGCTCTGCCTCCATATCGGATTTTTGTTGTTCTAGTTTTGGAAGTTCAGATTCTATCATCTCGAACTCTCTCTTCTCGTTGAATGATAGTTTGTTAGATACACTCTTCTCCTTTTTAGGTTGTGTAGTTGGGGGTGCAACCCTCTGTTTTGATCTCTCTTCATCTTGACGTTTAAGCTCTCGCCACACCAAATAATCGCTATATGACGAAGGGAAATCTTTCGTGCGCCCCTCTCCCTGAAATATCATAAGGTGGCTAGCTACACGATCCATAAAATATCTATCGTGTGATACCACAATCACACACCCCGAAAATCTCTCCAAGTAATCCTCCAACACCTGCAACGTCATAATATCGAGATCATTTGTCGGCTCATCCAAAATCAAGAAATTAGGGCTAGTCATAAGAACCGTACATAGATATAGACGTCTGCGCTCACCACCACTCAATCTCCCCACAAAGTTGTGTTGCACCTTGGGTTCAAACAGAAAATATTGGAGTAGTTGCGACGCTGTGAGTTTACGCCCATCCCCCATGTCGACACTATCGGCTATGCGTGAAACGACATCTATCACCTTATCACCATCGTTGAATTCTATTCCCGTTTGAGAATAATATCCAAATCTAACAGTCTGACCTATATCTATTATACCACTATCGGGAGCAACTTCACCCATCAACATTTTGAGAAATGTTGACTTTCCGACTCCATTTTCCCCTACGATACCCATCTTCTCATATCTCGAAAATAGATAGCTAAAATCTTTGAGCAACACCCTCTCACCGTAGCTTTTACATAGATTTTCAACCTCAAAAATCTTCTTGCCAATATATGTCGACTTCATGTCAATCTTGACACTTCCTTGCTCTCGTTCTCGTTTGAGTCTATCCTCCAGCTCATAGAAACTCTCGATCCTAGATTTTGCCTTTGTTGCACGTGCTTGAGGTTGACGACGCATCCAATCCAACTCTTTTCTAAAGAGGTTAAGATCACTCTCTCGCTGTTGTGCCGCAGCCATTTTTCTCTCTTCACGCTTTTCGAGGTAATAGCTGTAATTGCCTCTGTACGAGAATATTTGATACTCATCAATTTCGAGAATACGATTACATACTCGATCCAAAAAATACCTATCATGAGTCACCATCAACAGTGCCATGCGGCTATGTGTCAAATACTCCTCCAACCACATTGTGACATCAAGGTCTAGGTGGTTCGTAGGCTCATCGAGAATCAAGAGTTCTGGTTCATTGATGAGTGCATTAGCGAGTGCTACACGCTTAAGTTGTCCTCCCGAAAGGTGACCAACCTTCTTGTCGTATTCGTTGATTTTAAGCTGTGATAGGATCTGTTTTACCTTCGACTCATAATCCCAAGCATGGTGAGCATCCATCTCTAACACCGACTTTTGAACACGATCATCATCCCCCGAAAGCAGAGCTAATTCATACCTAGATATAACCTTTAATACCTCTGCATCACCTCGAAAGCATGCCTCTAAAACTGTAATATCCGCAGGATACTCAGGTTCTTGCACCAAGTATGCGACCCTCAAATCTCGTCTGTAAGTTACACTCCCTCCCTCGTGGTCATCGCATCCCGAGATGATATTTAGCAATGTACTTTTTCCCGCTCCATTGCGAGCTATAAGACCGACTCTCTCCCCTTCACCTACCGTGAAACTGAGATTTTCGAATAGGGTCATATCGCCATAGCTTTTACTTAAGCCCTCGACTTGCAGATAATTAACCATACCGATTAAAATTCAGATGTAAAGTAGAACCTAATATTCTTGAAATTCTCCTGCGCTAAAGCTAAACCATAACTAGTATCTGCTAAAAATACATCACGTCCATGCTTATCTACCGCCATATTAGTGTGCTTACGACGTTTGAAATCTGCCAACTCCGCAGCATCGTCACTCTCAATCCAACACGCCTTATATATAGATATTGGCTCCCAACGACATGCAGCGCCATACTCATGCTCCAAACGATATTGGATAACCTCAAACTGCAAAGCTCCAACTGTTCCAATAATTTTACGACCATTAAGATTCGATGTAAACAACTGTGCCACACCTTCATCCATCAGCTGATCCACACCCTTTGCGAGTTGTTTAAACTTCATTGGATCAGCATTCTCAATATATCTGAACTGCTCCGGAGCAAAGGATGGAATTCCCGTAAATTTCAACTTCTCCCCCTCGGTAAATGTATCTCCGATCTTGAAGTTTCCCGTGTCATGCAAACCTACAATATCTCCTGGGTATGCCTCGTCAATGATTGACTTCTTCTCCGCCATAAAAGCTGTAGGCGATGAGAACTTCATCTGCTTTCCACTTCGCACATGCAAATAGTTTTTGTTACGCTCAAATTTTCCTGAGCATATCTTCATAAATGCCAGACGGTTACGGTGGTTAGGATCCATATTTGCGTGGATCTTAAAAACAAAACCTGTCAACTTAGACTCCATAGGATCTACATCTCGTGACTCGGTTGGTGCCGTGCGAGGCGATGGTGCTACATCTATAAAGCAATCCAACAACTCTCTAACGCCAAAATTATTTACCGCCGAACCAAAGAATACTGGTGCAACATCTGCGCCCAAATATGCCTCTCGATCAAACGGCTCGTAGACTCCCTCAACGATTTCGATATCGTCACGTAGCTGATCTGCGTATCTTTTATCTATGTATTCATCCAACTCTGGTTTCGAAATATCATCAATCTCTATTGTTTGAGCTTCAGCTGTTTGTCGCTCGTCAGAGGTGAAGAGTGATAGTTTATGGTCATACAAATTATATACCCCCTTGAAAGTTGGTCCACTCGAAATTGGGAACGACAGCGGACGCACATGTATCTGCAACTCCTTCTCAATCTCGTCCAACAGATCAAATGGATCTTTACACGGGCGGTCACACTTATTGACAAATACAATAACCGGAGTTTTACGCATACGACACACATTCATCAACTTCAGTGTCTGCGACTCCACACCCTTAGCACCATCAATCACGATGATTACCGAATCCACAGCCGTAAGTGTACGAAAAGTATCCTCCGCAAAATCTTCGTGACCTGGAGTATCGAGAATATTGATCTTCGCACCCCTATACTCGAAACCCATTACAGAGGTAGCAACCGAGATACCTCTCTGTCTCTCGATCTCCATAAAGTCGGATGTCGCACCCTTCTTGATTTTATTACTCTTCACCGCTC
>JAWXSU010000114.1:0-5876 GCA_044434245.1 Rikenellaceae bacterium
ATCATCGGCCGTAGCGTATCGACGACTAATATCCAACTGCTCGTCGAGCATAAGCAACGTGTAGTAATTTGTCGCAATCGTCGATATCAACTGCGTCTGTACTGCACGATGATACGCCACACTCTGCTCCAGAGCAGCTTTGCTTTGATCCTTAGCACTTTTGAGTTTGCCAAATATGTCAATATCCCAACCCGATGACAGTGTTGCACCATAGGTATGTGTCGTTGTTCCTGCGACATGTTTCAACCCTGCATCCAACGACAAATCAAGAGTCGGGGTGTAGGCTCTACGAGACGCCTTTAACGATATTTGCGCCTGCTCGACATTGAGACGTGCAACATTAAGATCCGTATTATTTTCGAGCCCCAACTCGATTAGACGTTGCAGGTAGGAATCGGTAAATATCTCTCGCCACGCAAGTGAGGCTATAGATGTGGTGTCGGATGTCGCTTCAATATAATCAAACAGAGCATCGGTGAGTGACTCATCTGGCGTCTGCTCAAATTTGCTGTATAATCCACAGCTGCTCAAAAGAGAGGTGAGTACAACGACCGCTAATATATTTTTTATCTTAATCATAATTTCTGCTTTTTGATGGTTTACTCCTCGACTTCAGGTAAAATTCTAGTCGGCATCACACTCTCTTGGATACCTTGGAAGATCACAAATAGTGCTGGTACAATAAATATAAGTGCGATAGTTCCAACCAACATTCCACCCACAACACCTACTCCGAGTGAAATATTACCATTTGCACCTACTCCCGTAGCGAACATCAGAGGTAACATACCAAATATCAAAGTCATAGATGTCATAAGGATTGGACGCAGACGCACCTTAGCCGACATAATAGCCGCTTGGGTGATCGACATTCCCATACGACGACGCTCCGAAGCGTACTCAGTGAGCAGGATCGCTGTTTTGGAGAGTAGTCCAATGAGCATGATAATACCCGTTTGCATATAAATATCACTTGTGAGACCAAACATATTGGTGAACAGGTAACTTCCCGCAAGTCCAAAAGGCACAGATAGAATCACCGCCAATGGTATAAATATACTCTCGTACAAAGCACAGAGGATCAAATATATAAAGATGATACAGATTGCAAATATCACGATCGTAGACTCCAACGACGAATCCGACTCCTCACGTGAAAGACCTCCAAACTCATATCCATAACCCAAAGGCAACACCTCCGCTGCAACCTCCTTAACCGCTTGGATCGCTTGACCCGAGCTATAGCCATCTGCAGGAACACCATTTGCTGTGATCGAAGGGAAGAGGTTAAAACGTGAGAGGTTTTGTGCACTATAACTCTTCTCAACTTTGACGTAGTGGCTCACAGGAGACATCTCGCCATCATCATTTCGGACATACATATTATTGAGTGCATCATAATCCAAACGATCATCTATAGCTGCTTGGATCATCACACGATACAACTTCGAATATTTATTGGTATTAGAGACATAGTTTCCACCCACATATCCTGAAATTGTGCTCAACACATCGCTCGGAGAGACCCCATTACGAAGACACAACGCTGCATCTACCTCGATAGCATATTGTGGGAAGTTCGTAGCGAAGGATGTTTGCACACGTGAGATCTCCTCACGAGCACCCAACTTAGCAATAAACTCCTTGGCGTAGATCTCCAAATCTTCGATCTTGCCTCCCTTACGATCTTGGATATTAACCTCGAAGCCATTACTTGTTCCATATCCCGAAACCATAGGGGGCGACATCGCCATAATCGAAGCTGAGGTTATATCTGATGTCATCGCGTATATTCTCTTCACCACCGATGCGACATCTTGATCCTTGCCCGGACGCTCGCTCCAATCCTTGAGACGAATGATAAACATCGAGGCATTTCCACCCGAAGCTCCCGTTCTATTACGACCAATAATCATCGAATATACATGTATCTCGTCGATGGTATTGAGTCGACGCTCCACCTCGCTCACGATTTTTGCTGTTTCGTGGTGAGTATATCCCGGTGCGGTTTGAACATTTACGTATATAGTTCCCATATCCTCATTAGGCACAAGAGCTGTCTTGGTGTTGCTCATAAAGTAGAATAGAGCCACACACGATGCCAACATCAAAAACACAGCTAACACTTTGTGTTGCAAGAAGAACAAAACATTTGTTTTGTACGAATTCACCAACTTATTGAAGTTAGCATCAAACGCCTCATGGAATCGAGCCGAGAAACTAGCCTTCTCACCCTCCGACGCTTCACGGTGTGGAGTCATGATAAGAGCACACAGCGCAGGACTCAACGTCAAAGCATTGAATGTTGAAATTGCCACCGCCACTGCCATAGTGAGTCCAAATTGTGTGTAGAACAAACCTGTCGTACCCTCGATAAAACATACAGGAATAAATACCGCCATAAACACCACTGTAGTGGTCACAAGAGCGGAGGATACCTCCTTCATTGCACCGATAGTTGCTAGGTATGGGGACTTCTCGCCATTATCAAATTTGTTCTGCACAGCCTCCACCACCACAATCGCATCATCCACCACAGTACCAATCACCAACACCAGAGCGAAAAGTGTCAAAAGGTTCAAGCTAAAGCCCATTAAATATATGAAAGCGAATGTTCCAACCAACGAAACAATAATAGCTGCCGAGGGTATCAACGTTGATTTGAAGTTTTGCAAGAAGATGTAAACCACCAAAATAACCAATAATATCGCCTCTATAAGTGTCAAAAACACATTTCTAAATGACGCATCGAGGAAATCCTTTGTGTTCATCACATCGACAATTTCGAGCCCCTTTGGTAGATCTTTTCTAATCTCATCCAACTCCTTATCGAGAGCTATTGTAACTTCGTTAGCGTTAGAATTAGAGGTTTGCGATATAGAACTTGTACGTCCATAGCGACCATTCACATTACCAAAAATATCGTAACTTTGCGCTCCGAGTTCGATCTGCGCAACATCCTTCAAGTAGAGTACTCCTCCATTATCTAGAGATTTGATAATCAAATTCTCGAACTCTTCGTCCGTCTCCAAACGACCTCTATAGCTCAAATCAATCTGCAACGCATTTGTCGAATTTGCACCCAACGTTCCTGTCGACGACTCCAAATTTTGAGCATCGAGAACCGAAGTTATATCAGATGGCATAAGGTTATATTGCGCCATTTTATATGGATCTAACCATATACGCAGAGCATATGATGGACCCATAACATCGACCTCTCCCACCCCCTTGACACGTGCCAGACGGGGTTCTATATTGATCTTCATGTAGTTAGCAATGAAGATATCGTCAAAGTCATTATTTGGACTCCACATAGAGATCATCTTCAATGTACTTGTCTTACTTTTGAACACATTGACACCCGACTTTGTAACCTCCGCAGGGAGCTGACCTTGAGCCGTTGCAATTCTGTTCTGGACATTTACCATCGCCATATCAGGGTCGGTACCTTGACGGAAGTACACCACAATTCTTGCCGAACCACTACTCGCCGAAGAGGTCATATAGAGCATATTCTCCACACCATTAATCGCCTCCTCAAGCGGCATGATAACACTCTTCTGTACAGTCGACGCATTCGCACCCGTATACGATGTGCTAACAATCACTGTTGGTGGTGCAATCTCAGGAAACTGCTCTACGGGTAACATCTTGTAACCGATGATTCCTACAAAGAGCAGCGTGACCGACAGCACCATCGCTAAGATCGGTCTATCTATAAATCTTTTTGCAAACATATCTTATCTCCTCCCTTACTCTTTAGTCACCAACGTACCCTCACGGAGCAAACCTGCACCCTCGGCAATGATTACATCTCCTATCTCCAATCCACCCTCTACAACATACTCTTTACCATTGTTGTATGGATAGACATCGAGTTGCGTAGATGCTGTTTTGCCATCTACAATCTTATATGCAAAGATTTTATTTTGAATCTCAAAAGTTGCAATTTTGGGGATCACTATCACACTATCCATCTGCGTTGTGACAACAATACTTCCACTTCCGCCATCTCGCAACATCTTCTCAGGATTGGCAAATATAGCTCGCATACCAACTGTTCCTGTTGTGCGATCTATTGTTCCACTTATAGCGTCAACTTGCCCGAGGTGCTCATATCTTTCACCATCATTAAGTACAAGTGCTACTTGATCCATGCTCTCCAACAATCCATCCGCCGAACCTACAGCACGTGTTAGACCCAGCAGTTGTGCCTCCGACATTGAGAAATAGGCATACATATTTTCGTTGTTCGACACACTCACAAGAGGTGTGCTAATAGAGGAGCTTACCAAAGCACCCACTCGATATGGGATCATGCTCGCAACTCCATCCACAGGACTTGTCACTGTGGTATACGAAAGATCATTCTTTGCACTCAACTCCTGCGCCTTCGCCAAAGCCAGACTCGCCTCCTCGGATGCGAGCGTGTTGAGTGTTATTTGAAGTTCATTTTTCGAAATCACCGACTCCTTGAATAGCTCCTTGGCATTTTCGGCATTCAACTTCGCTGTCGCAACACTCGCCTCAGCACTCTTGACATTAGCTGTAGCCACAGCTGCTGCCGCTTTATATGGCACTTGGTCGATAATGAATAGAGGCTGCCCCTTTTTGATTTTTGCACCCTCTTGGATTAGAATATCGGTGATAACACCCGACACCTGAGGATAGATATCAACAAATTGCTCACCTCGAATATATGTCGAGTAACGAGTGTCGATATCGCTGCGACCCAGCTCTACGGTGAGCATTTTATACTCCTTAGCTGCGCCTTGTGGTGCTTGCGCCACTTGGTTGCACGACGTTGTAATTAGAGTTAGCGCAAAGAGCGATACTCCACATAAAATTAACGATTTTTTCATTATTGATTATTAGTTTTAGTTTTATCCTTATTTAAGTAGTGAAAAACAATTATTGCCATATTTTTAATAGCACTCTTGGAGCGATATTTTTCACTATTAAATCTCAATGTAAAACCACTATATTTTCAATTCAATAGCAAAAAATCTCATCTTCAATAGCACTATCAAAAACACACCAATAATTATTTTACACTACTTACAAATTTATATTCTTTTTTTGGGGATTCAAAAAGAGTGGTTGTAGACTGCGCATTTGTGTGGGTAAACAACAAATCAATTTGAAATATTATTATTATATTTGCGATATGATTATCGACGAGAAAAAGTTATTTAAATATATGGACATCGGATTTTATTTGATCCTATGCCCTCTGATATTATTCATAATCCCTACAGATCGATTTGTTGAGATCGACCCATACTTCTTTGCCATACTCATTGTATACATGGTAATAACCCACTACATATTTCGCAAGTACAATCCGCTAACATACTTCTTCGAAGGCGACAAACACAAAACTGCAGCCATTGTGGCGGTAACGCTCATCATAACTATGATACTCTCCCAAATGGAGATTCAAGATATTCGCCAATTCAATAGATACACACTTAGCCCCTCCAACACAATAAATATGAAGGTGCGAGCAGTGTGGGTATTCTACATCATAGATCTTAGCTTTACGATGATGGTAGCGTTTGTAATGGAGCTAGTGAAACAGATCAAATCACGTCAAAATATTGAGGCTGAGCGAAATAAAGCAGAGATTGCGCTTTACAAATCACAGATAAATCCGCACTTTATGCTCAACACTCTCAACACACTATATGGGTTACATATCACAAAGTCCGACATCGAAGGAGAGGTGTTTCTTAAATTCTCCGACATGATAAAATACACACTCTCATCGAGTGATAAAGATAAGGTGATGATATGCGACGAAGTGACATACCTACGAGAGTATATCGAGCTACACACCCTACGTTTGAACCGCCCAACCCTCCGGGCATCAT
>JAWXSU010000115.1:0-5786 GCA_044434245.1 Rikenellaceae bacterium
TGTTATAAAGAATCTAAAACTTGTTGACATCGCAACACGCCAAGATTTTCCGAATAAGGGTTGTACTAATATCATGGTAGATGGCTCGTACAACAGGTTGGAGGGTGTGGAGTTGTACTCAACAGGGTCGTCGCCATACGGATATGGAGAGCTCTTCGGTAAGGGTGGAGGAGCAAAAGTTCCACTCAAAAAGCACTGCGGTTGTCTGGTGCGTGGAGATCACAACCATGTGTTGAATTGCAAGATCATACACCATGGATTTGGACACTGCTTATTTATGCAGGGTGCAGATTATCCTGTTATCGAGGGTTGTTATATTGAGGGAGAGACTCGCTCAACGGATTTGATGTTGGCAGAGAGAGGTCCATACTCGGTGGCTCAGAAGATGAATTACATGACTGGTTTCGGATATCCGATACCTCCGGGTTATACACTAGCCTGTACGGAGGAGGGAATTCGTGCCTACATCACCGGCAACACGATGGTCGATGGCGTGAGGTACAAACGTGGAACATCGAATGTTACGGTGAAGGATTGTTATGTGAAAAATGCACGAGCTGGTGTGACTTTGACACACGCAAAGGGATTTAAGCATGTCGAGAATTGTACGGTGATAGGTTGCGAAAGAGGTTATGCGATAGGTTCTGGAAAGATCATCAACTGCAAAGCGGATACTCAAAATGGACCAGCCTTGGGTGTCGATTACGAGAGAGATAGAGGTATGGAGGCTGATATTACGATTCTACCAAACCCTGTGGGTGTGCCCAATGGAAATGGAAGTAAACATGTGGCGACGATTATCGGTAGCAACCACAAAATCATCTTCCGCCGTGGCGAGGGGTTGGATACTCCGGAGCAGGATCTTTTGATAAACATCGGAGGCGACAATAGAACAATCGGGAAATTAGCGCAGGATGAGAACTATCGTGCAAGCAACATCGAGATCATCAACGAAACGGGATATCCAATGATTCTTGACGACAACACATCCGAAATTACGGGGTCGACAGCGGGTGCGTTGGTCGATGAGGGAACAAACAATAATGTAACCATAAAATAAAACCAATGAGAAACACAAAACTTAAATTATCAATCTCGGCACTTTTGCTGGTGGTGGGGTTTGCTACGCAGGCGAGAAATATTCATGTGTCGCCGAGTGGCTCGAATATGAATGATGGCTCGAAGGAGTCTCCATATAGGACGATCTCGAAGGCGGCGTATGTCGCACTTGCGGGAGATAGCGTCATTATTCACGAAGGTACATATCGTGAGAGGGTCTCTCCTGCAAATGGAGGTATCTCTCCAGCGTCACGAATCACATACATCGCAGCTCCGGGCGAGAAGGTATATCTTAAGGGGTCTGAAGAGGTGTCGGGATGGAAAAAGGTCGGAGGTGACATTTGGAAGGTAGCGGTTGATAACGAGATGTTTGGGAACTTCAATCCTTTCGAGTTAAATGTCTATGGTGACTGGTTGCTGTCGGGGCATGCGCACCACTTGGGAGCGGTATATATTGATGGACGAATGGTTCTGGAGAACCCGACAATAGAGGATGTTAAGGCGTTGGGCGATAATGAGTGGCATGCGGTGGTGAGTGATGCGACAACTACAATATATGCAAATTTCGAGGGGGCACAACCTAATAAATCGTTGACGGAGATCAATGTGCGCCCAACATGTTTCTACCCCGAGACAAATGGAGTGAACTATATCACGGTCGATGGATTGCATATCACACAAGCGGCAACACAGTGGGCTCCTCCAACAGGAGAGCAGATTGGAATTGTTGGCCCAAATTGGAGTAAGGGTTGGATTATCAAGAATTGCGATATCTCGTACTCTAAATGTGTGGGAGTGAGTATCGGAAAGGAGCGTTCTACGGGTCAGAATATGAGCGCTCAATATCGCCCTGTTGCGAAGTTCAATAAGATGGGTTTCACACGTGAGATTGAGTCGATCATGAGCGCATTGAATAGAGGTTGGAGTGGCGATATTGTTGGTTCGCACCTTATCGAGAACAACACAATATATGAGTGTGGTCAGGCGGGAATCGTTGGTCACTTGGGTTGTATATTCTCGGTGATTCGTGGTAATGAGATTACGGATATCAACTACCGTGAGGATTATGGTGGTTTCGAGACTGCGGGAATTAAACTTCATGCCTCTATAGATGCGGTGATTGAGGATAATGTGATTGTTAATGCTCGACGTGGTATATGGTTGGATTGGCAGGTGCAGGGTGTGCATGTGCGTAGCAATATCTTCGATAAGTGTATTGAGGAGGATCTATTTATCGAGGTGTCGCATGGTCCAACATTGGTCTATAACAATATCATGCTTTCGGAGAATGGTTTGCATGTTGATGCGCAAGGAATTTTGTATGCAAACAACATCATAAAGGGTAAGGTTAAGGTTCGTGCGTCGACATATCGTTATACGCCACACCACATGCCTCACTCGACTCTTATTCGAGGATTCTACAATAATGGTGGAGGCGATGTCCACTACTATAACAACATCTTCTTGGCGCAAGGCGAGGTGGCAGATGATGATGGAGTGGTGAGATATAACGGTCTTGATGGATATGATGAGTATCCAGCAAGTGTCAATAATGCAGGTACACTCATCTCTGTCGAGGAGAGTTTGGAGTTCAAGTTCCCAGTTTACACCGGAGCGAATGTATATTATAAGGGGGGGACGCCATTCAACAAAGAGGTTGATTACACTCTGCTCGACGAGGCGGCTCCTCAAATCGAACTCGTTAAGGGAGAGGCTGGAGATTATAGACTCACCTCTAATATCGACCTAGAGAAGCTCAAGGGGTTGAAGAGCGTTGCAATTAATACCGATATGTTGGGAGAGACAATCATTTCGGAGCAGGTGTATGAAAATGCAGATGCTACACCATTTGTGTTTGATGTGGATTACTATAACCGTCCACGAAATGTAGAGAAACCTATGGTCGGGCCATTTGAGTCTGCACCGTTGGAGTATATTTGGAGCGCAAAGTAATTTTGTGATGAAAAGATAGATAGTCCCCATTTGAGTTAAATTTACATGAACTCAAATGGGGACTAACTAGTTGTAAAATAATGTGAGTTTGGATTTTCGAATAATATAACGCCAACAAAACAGATTGGTTATTTAATGATAAAAAATTTCGCAATAACGTAAAATATGTTACCTTTGCGAGCAGTAAAGAAACAATTCAAAATGGAGCAAAAATTTAAGGTAGAGGGGCATATTGTCGATATTCATAATAGGGAGACTTTTGAGGGTTCGGTAGTTGTAGAGGATGGAGTTATCGTGGAGGTAACACGTGAGGCTGTAACTAATAGCGTCGGGTATATCATGCCTGGTTTTGTGGATTCTCATATCCATATCGAGAGTTCGATGGTGACGCCCGAAATATTTGGTGGTGAGGCTATTAAGTCGGGTACGGTAGCTGTGGTCTCAGATCCCCACGAAATTGCGAATGTGATGGGTGTGAAGGGTATAGATTATATGGTTGCGAGTGCAGAGAGTTCGCCAATTAAGATGTTTTTCACTATTCCGTCATGCGTGCCAGCAACGCCTCACGATGTTGCAGGGGGTGAGATTACGGTGGATGATGTTGAGAGGATGTCGAAGTCGGGAGATTTTGTGGCACTTTCGGAGATGATGAATGTCGAGGGGGTGCTTAAGCAAAATAGAGATGTTATAGCGAAAATCGAGATTGCACTTCGCAATGGTTTGCCTGTTGATGGTCACGCTCCGATGCTTTCGGGGGAGGCACTAGAGTCGTATGTTGACCAAGGTATCATCACCGATCATGAGTCGTCGACATTGAAAGAGGCGCAGGAGAAGCTCTCGCAGGAGATGAAGATATTGATAAGAGAGGGTAGTGCTTGTAAAAACTTCGAAACACTCAAGAGCTTGATCGAGACAAATAGCGATGAGGTGATGTTCTGTAGTGATGATCTTCATGCGGCAGATTTGATAGGTCGAGGTCATATTAATTATATGGTGAAGCGTGCAGTGGCAGATGGATATGATCTATTCGATGTGCTTAAGGTTGCGACGGCTAATGCCGTAGAGCATTATGACCTTAGTGTGGGTACGCTCCAAGAGGGTGATTCGGCAGACTTTATTGTTGTTGGAGATCTTCAAGATTTTGTGACACGAAGAGTCTATGTTGATGGTGAGTTGCGATACGATGCTGATGCTCCTCAGCAAGAGGTGGTAGAGGTGGAGGATACCCCACAAGAGGATAACAGACCTAAGTTGAAGTTTGATATTGTGGAGCCACAGCCACAAGCTCCGCAGTCGCCAAAATTCAATAACTTCCGTCACCGTAGAGTTGCGTTGAGTGCGTTGAGCCGTGAGGTTACCGGAAATGTGGTTGCTATAGAGGTTGTGCCGGGAGAGGTTATAACGAATAAATATATATATAAGCCATCGAAAAACTACGACAACTTGGAGTCGGATGTGGAGAGTGATCTTTTGAAGATTGTTTATATCAATCGTTACAATAATGGAGCTCCTCAAGTGGCTTATTGCAAGGGTTTTGGATTGAAACGTGGTGCTATGGCGAGCACTATATCTCATGATTCACACAATATCATAGCTATAGGATGTAGCGATATTGAGTTGTCGGTGGCGATAAACACAATTATTGATAATAAGGGAGGTGTGGTAGTGTGTGATGGGTTGAGTGTCAGTTCGTTAGCTTTGCCTGTTGGTGGTATTATGAGTGATAGCTCGTGTGAGGAGGTTGCTCAGCGATACCGTGAGATTCAAGATGTAGTGAAGGGTATGGGGACAACCCTAGAGTCGCCATTTATGACCTTGTCGTTCATGTCGTTGTGTGTTATTCCGACGATAAAGATAGGTGAGCAGGGGTTGTTTAATACAGAAAATAATAGCTGGATAAAGCAATAACTCTCTATCTTTCGTAGGAGAGGGAATATTTAGAATCTGTTTAAGCAGAAAAACTTAAACAGATTCTAAAAATATTTAAGATAGATCGTGTATTTGCGAAGGGAAACCTTCAAAAGTACACAATCTATCTTTTTTTGTCTCATTTTATGTCATATTTCAATTTTATACACATGAGGGGTTATTAAAATAAATTATGAATTTTTTGTGCTGTTTTAGTTGAGGATTTGTATTTGGGCGCACGATATAAAAAATAGTCCAACTCATAATAGCTTTTAACTCCGCTTTTTTAGCTTACTTGCACCCAGGTTAGGATGAGAAATAAGCAAAATTAGGTTATAAAGTTAGGTTAAATTAAAAAGTGAGAAAATGAAAAATTTTACTAAATCGGTGATTAGTGGGTTGGCACTATGTAGTTTGAGCGTGTTGCCAGTTTCTGCACAATTCAAGCCAGAGTTGAATGCAGGATTGTTGTTTCATACCTATTTGCAGGCGCAGCAAGATGGTTTTGGCTCAACACAAAATGGTTCGGTGGATTATGGATATGAGGCAGCGGTCTATCGTGCACGTGTCTTGTTCGAAACAAAGTTAACCGATAAGGATTACTTCTTCTTCGAGACAGATATCTCGGCATCGATCAATCAAGAGAGTAAAACAGCAGCAATCAAAGTGTTGGATGCGCAATACGACCACACATTCTGCGATGCATTCAAAGTCTCAGCAGGTAAGATGCTCGTGTCGTTTAACCGTAATGGACTTCAAACAGGTGGTACACTTATGGCAAATGACTTCGCATATTTCCAATACAATGCCAGCGGCATAATGGATAATGACTGCGGACGAGATATAGGTGTACCTGTATTTCATGA
>JAWXSU010000116.1:0-5778 GCA_044434245.1 Rikenellaceae bacterium
CCATCTTCTCGTCGCTTACCAGTGACGTGGTGAACTACGACTACGACAATAATCTATTAACTGTGTCGAGTGAGGTGTTTGAAGGATCTGCATGGGGAGGTGTTCAAGAAGTTGACATCCAAGCCATAAACGATGGTGGTTCGATGGGTGTGACTCACATGTCGATTGCGGTTACCGGATTTTCGGGATTGACGAGCGAAGATTTCTGGGGCAACACAGCAACATTTAATGTTTACACTACATACTCGGGTATCTCGGAGATCAAGGTTCGATATCGCTACTCGGGAGATACAAGTTGGAGTAGCTATATGACAGCAGAACAGGTTAGCTCTAACACGTGGAGTGTTCAAAACACGAGCGAATGGAGTGAAGGAACAAATGGTTCCGGTCTCACCATATATAACCTTACAAGAGGTATACTACCCTCAAAAGATTACGAGGTGCAGATATCTATAGATGGCGTTGAGAGTGACATTGCGGAGGTGACATCTTCGGCAACAACACAAACCGTTACCTATGGTAATTTAAACGATTCATCAATGTCGTGTTTCACTACAAGTAATAGCGGCTCAACATCATGGGCTAGTGGAAACAATAGTACAACGTCATCTCTGTGTACATACTTTTCGAGCGGAAATTATGCAGGTGTCTATATGAAGACCACCTCTGCGGCAGGCGTATTGGCTGCGGGTAACCTGTTCACTGGAGTATTCTCGATGAGTGGAACTCTTAACTCAACAGGTAATGCGTCGTTTGGTCAAGCATTCGAGTGGTTGGCTCGCCCAACATCGCTTAAAGTTACCTACAAGGCAGCACCAAGAAGTGATGACAAAGGACGAGTATTTATAGCCCTTGTTGATTGGTCTAGCCGTCAAACGGTATCGGTTAATGGTTTGTCAAGCACCGTATCGGGAATCTGGGATCCAGAGACAACAGATTCGGTGATTAGTGATAATGATATTATTGGATATGGCTCTGTCCTCTTTGGGGAGACTACTTCAGATTTTGCGGAGGTTACGGTGCCGATAAATTACTACAATAAAATCACAAAGCCAGATAATACATATACAATAGTAATCTCATGTACAGCATCATATAAAGGCGATTACTTGGAGGGAACTGAAGATAGTGAATTATGGATTGACAACATTGAATTTGGATACTAATGCAAAAGATATTTCATAGAATAGCACTCACAGTTGTGGCGGCACTCACAGTTGTGGGGGTGGCTAACGCAGCAGATGAGCAGACGTACGATATTGAAAGTCGTCGTCAGAATCGAGGACTCGTGGAGATGGGTAATGTATTCGTCCCTAAAGGACAATGGATTACTGGATTCACAGGGTCGTACTCGACACATATAAACAAGGATTACAACTTCCTCATCATAGAAGATATCGTATCCGAGGGTTACAATATAACGGCAAGCCCATTGGTGTCGTATGCCATAAAAGATAACCTCACAGTAGGTGCACGCCTTGAATATGGACGCACACTTCTTAGGGTAGATAATGCATCTATCTCGATAAGTGACGACACGAGTTTTTCGGTATATGATATCTACAGTATCAGCCAATCATTCCTAGGTATGGCAACATTGCGACAATATATTCCTCTGGGTGATAGCAAACGTTTCACACTCTTTAGCGAGTTACGACTAGGAGTTGGCGGTTCTCGTGCAAAATATGCATTCGACTCACCAGTGCAGGGTACATACGCAACATCTGTCGATGCATCTATCACGGTTGTTCCGGGAATTGTAGCTTTCGCCACAAACACCGTAGCTTTTGAGGTTACGGTTGGAGCAATGGGAGTGTCGTATAGCCATGTGGATCAGGTTCAAAACCAAGTCTACTTGGGTAGTATGGATAGCAGTATGATGAGTTTCAAGATCAACCTCTTCTCGATTGGATTAGGTGTAGCGTTCTATTTATAAAAGGAGGATGAAGATGAAAAAAAATTTTACACTACTACTTGCATCATGTGTGTCCCTTCTCGGCGCAAATGCGAACCCTACCGACAGTGGATTATCTATCATAACCCCCAAAGAGGATAAAATCCAACGTGTGGGAGAGATCGAACGAGATATCAACAAACGAGTATATGCATACAAAGGGGAGTGGATCACAGGACTCTCGGCATCATATTATACATTCTCGTCAGAGAATTCAGACTTTCTACTCTTTGTCGACAATATCGACGCCGACTTCGCTATGACATCCATCAAACCTTTTGTTGGGTATCTCTACCGCAATAATCGTGCTGTGGGTATGCGTCTGGGATATAGTTTCATAGATGGTACATTAGATGAGGCTCGCATTGATTTGGGTGTTGATAGCGATATACAGATCGACATCCCCTACATCCACACTTCGGGACGATACTACACAGGATCTCTGTTCCACCGAGCATATGCAGCACTCGATGCAAAGGGTAACTTTGGACTCTTTGCCGAGGTTGAGTTGGGTGCTACGGGAGGATACTCTATCTTTGAGTACCAATCGGGAGGTACATATCTCTACACTAGAAGCGATAAGCGAAGTGTTGATTTGAGTTTCAATCCTGGAGTTTCGATGTTTATCATGAACAATGTTTCGACCTCTTTGTCGTTTGAATTTGGAGGCATCAGCTACACCAATATTAAACAGTATGATGAAAATGGAGTCTATACTGGTGGACGTGATGCCTCGGGCATGAGCTTTAAGTTTAATATGCTCGCTATAAACTTTGGTATAACAATTCATATATGGTAACGATGAGAAGATACATATATATAACAGCACTCTTTGTGGGGTCACTTTTTGTGGGATCATGCATAAAGAACGATATCCCCTACCCATATCAGCCTCTCTATATCACAAGCATCGAAGGTGATGGGTTCACGACATCGATAAACAACAACACTCGCAGCGTCACTCTAACACTCGAAGAAACAACAGATATTCGCAATGTTGTCATTGATGAAGTGTCGGTTAGCGAAGATGCGAAATTAACACGCGAAATCGAGGGTACATTTGATTTCACATCGCCACTACTTGTCACTCTCTACAACTATCAGTCATACGAATGGAGCATCTCAGCAGAGCAAAACATAACACGTACGATGCAGGTTGTGGGTCAAATAGGTGATGCAGTGATAGATGCCGAGAACAATACGGTCAATATCGCAATAAGCAGCACTATTGACCCAGCAAATGTAGAGGTCACAACACTGAAACTTGGCCCAGAGGGAATTACTACAATGTCGCCAACAGCATCACAGCTGACGAACTTCGAGGGTGGTATGCGTCAAGTTGATGTCACATACCACTATCGCACCGAAACGTGGAGAATATACACATCTTTCGAGGAGTCATCTGTGAATATGACACTATGTTCATTCCTTGCGACTGTTGCATGGGTCGAGAGTTCGGGTGATACCTCTACGGGTGAGGAGTGTGGATACAGATATCGAAAAGTTGGGGATGATGATTGGACAACATACACCGTAACCCCCGAGAGTGGTAAATTCTCGGCAGAGATCACAGGACTTAGCCCCAATACCGATTATGAGATTAAATCATACATCGGAGGTATTGAATCAGCATCACAACTTCATACCACAGAGGATACCCCTCAGTTGAAAAATAGCGACTTCGAAAGTTGGCACACTGCAAGTTTTGTTCTACCCTACTTGGCAAGCGACACCGACCCAGTGTGGGATAGTGGTAATCAAGGAGCATCGTTGGGTAGCGCAACTCTCACAGAGTGGACAACCGACACACGCCCGGGTAGCGAGGGACAATACGCTGCGCAGCTCACAGCTCAAAAGGTAACAGTTGCGGGAATTGGAAAATTTGCTGCGGGAAATATCTTCACAGGTTCATACGCAAGAACTATCGGTATGGGAGGAGCTATCGATTTCGGCTACCCCTTCACGGATCGTCCTTTGGCACTTAAGGGATGGTACAAATATAATTGCGGAGTAATAGATGAAAAGAAGAGTAGCGATGATCTTCCAACAGAGGTTGCAAATATCGTAGTTGGTGAGACTCCCGACATCGGGACAATATATGTTACGCTCTTCGAAAGTGAAGGCGGAGAGGATCGCACTATAACAAATCTAGGTATCACCTACAATTTGGATGCAAACGACAAGAGCCCATACTTTGTATACACGGGCGACTACACAACATTCTTTGATCCTACGGGTGATGATATCATCGGCTATGGATCATTAGAGAAGAGTGTTAGCGTTGATGATTGGACTGAGTTTGAGATTCCGATTGAGTACTACGATAAGGAGAGACGCCCCACGCATATTATGGTTGTTGTGTCGACATCTCGTTATGGAGATTACTTCACAGGCAGCACATCGAGCCAAATGTGGGTTGATGACTTCGAGTTGATCTACGAGTAGGAATTACGACAAATTATTCCTATCTTTGCAGAGCGAACTCGCTCTATCGCTGCTATCCGCAACCAAATTTTGGGGTAAGGAATAGGAGAGGAAAGTCCGAGCAACATAGAGTACCATGCAAGTTAACGGCTTGATCTTCGAGAGGGGATAGTAGCGTAACAGAAAATAACCGCCAAGCGATTGGTAAGGGTGAAAAGGCGGGGTAAGAGCCCACCGCAGGGGTAGTGATACATCCTGGTCAGTACGTCTTATGGGTTGCAAGACCATGTATACCGACATTTAAGGGTTACTCACCCGTTGTCGGGGGGTAGGTTGCTAGAGGGGTCAGGTGACTGGCTTCGTAGATAAATGATAGAGGTCTACATCACCTTTCGGGGCAAATGTAGATACAGAACTCGGCTTATAGATTTCGCAAACCTTAAGGGTGATCCATTCGTGGATCACCCTTTTTGTATATATTGTATTACGCACACAAATAATAGGAGGATAAAATTGCAGTGTTCTTATTTTCCAGTGTTGCTCTTATCTAACGCTGTAGAAGAGTCAATTACACCTACGACAACGCTTTCGAATGACACCTCCAAGGCATCACATATTTGGCATATAGTTTTGATCGTTAAGTTTGATTTTCCAGCCTCTATACGGCTTAAATTAGATCTTTCAATATTACATCTGTATGCAACTTCTTGTACTGTCAACCCTTTATTTACTCTTATTGTCCTGATATTCTGAGATATACGTTTTACATGATCGATGTGACAAATTTTCACGCAAAAAAAAAATTAAAGATTATTTTGTTTTACAAAGATTATAATATATCTTTGCACCATTGGTATCATATATGATACATTGAAAAACTACAGAAGTATCCAATAAAAATTTATAACATAATTAACTAATTCAATTTTCTATGAAAAAACATTCTATTTTTTGCAAGGGAGGCTTCCTGCTTCTGCTTGCATCGGCAGTTACGCTGGGTAGCTGTTCTGATGATCTGAGTGAAGATCTCGAAGCTCTAGAGGGGCGCGTGACCGAAGTCGAGGTGAAAGTAAGTTCCCTCGAAGATATTATCAACTCAGGAGGTGTTGTTACCTCTGTTGAAACTACATCGGATGGTGAAGGTTTCACAATCAACTTCTCTGGAGGTATAGAGTCTATATCTATTTATAATGGAGTTGATGGCGTTAACGGTGCTGATGGTGCTGACGGAAAAGATGGCATTGATGGTGCTGATGGCGTTAATGGTGCTGACGGTGCTGACGGAAAAGATGGCGTTGATGGCGTTGACGGCGTTGACGGAAAAGACGGTGCTGATCTTACAGTAGCCAATATGTCATATAAAACGTATGGAGACTATGGTCTATTGTTCCTTGATGCAG
>JAWXSU010000117.1:0-5747 GCA_044434245.1 Rikenellaceae bacterium
ATTTGCGTGGAGGAGCAAAACGACCACAACTTTCGGATCTTCGTGAGTCGGGAGCTATCGAACAGGATGCCGATATTGTGGCATTTATCCACCGCCCCGAATATTACGGAATCCACCAAACCGAGGATGGAATGCCCACGGCAGGTATGGCGGAGATAATATTGGCGAAGCACCGTAATGGTGAGGTGTGTGATATACCGTTGCGATTTATTAAGGAGCAGGCACGTTTTGCAGATGTCGATGATTTGGCTCTATCTGGAGTGAATACGGGGGTGACTCAATATGAAGATTTTGCGAGTTCCTCGAACAGCGATATGGCGAGTGGAGGGTTGTCGTCGACACCTCTTACAAGTGGAGAGTTCGATATTGCACCACCTGCTTTTAATGCAGAAGATGCACCATTCTAATATTTGAAAATATGTTTGTTCGTGGCTATTCGGGTGCTGTAGTGGGCATCGACGCAGTGCAGGTTTCGGTTGAAGTGAATCTGGGCGAAGGGGGAATGGGATTGTTTCTTGTCGGGTTGCCCGATAATGCTATCAAGGAGTCGCAGGAGAGAATCCGTTCGGCATTTGAAAATTCGCAACTGCGTATGACCGCCAAAAAGATGGTGGTGAATCTTGCCCCTGCAGATCTGAGAAAAGAGGGCTCGGGATTTGACCTGCCCATTGCGATGGGTATGTTGGGTGCGATGCAACAGGT
The DNA here is from genome assembly GCA_044434245.1 of Rikenellaceae bacterium. Lineage (GTDB taxonomy): Bacteria > Bacteroidota > Bacteroidia > Bacteroidales > Rikenellaceae > Alistipes. The sequence continues at coordinate 703 of JAWXSU010000117.1, forward strand.
TGCAATCGAGAGATTTGAAGATACAATGTTTCTCGGGGAGCTGTCGTTGGATGGCTCTTTGCGTGCAATAAAGGGTGCATTGCCATTGGCGGCAGAGGCACGGCGTTGTGGTCTCAAATATATTGTGCTTCCATCGGAGAATGCTTTGGAGGCGGCAGTTGTAGAGGGTATCGAGGTGTTGGGGGTAGAGACTCTGCGACAAGTGGTGGATTGGATGAATGGAGTGGAGAGTATCGAATCGACAAAATATGTGGCGGAGGAGGTAGACTCCGAAGAAACAAATATGTATGGCGAAGATTTCGCCGATGTGAAGGGTCAAGCTCATGTCAAAAGAGCGATGGAGATCGCAGCGGCAGGGGGACACAATGTGATTATGATTGGAGCTCCTGGATCGGGAAAGACGATGCTGTCGAGACGACTGCCTACAATCCTCCCACCACTCGAAATGGAGGAGGCATTGGAGACGACGAAGATTCACTCTGTGGCGGGGAAGTTGGGGCTCAAAGGGGGACTTATGCGCCAGAGACCGTTTCGTGCGCCGCACCATCTCACATCGCAGGTGGCACTCATTGGTGGAGGTCAATCACCACAGCCGGGGGAGGTGTCGTTGGCAAATAATGGAATACTATTTCTGGATGAGTTACCAGAGTTCGGACGTAATGTGTTGGAGGTGCTAAGGCAGCCGTTGGAGGAGAAACGTATCACGATTTCGAGGGCTCGATATTCGGTGGAGTATCCAGCGAATTTTACACTTGTCGCCTCGATGAATCCCTGTCCGTGTGGATATTACAACCATCCCGACAAAGAGTGTAGTTGCTCGCCAGGTGCGGTACATCGCTATATGGGGCGTATTTCGGGCCCATTGCTCGATCGTATAGATCTGCATATTGAGGTGACGCCACTGTCGATATCGGAGTTGTCGAGTACCAAAATCGAGGAGTCGAGTAGTGTGATAAGGGCACGTGTTATCAAAGCCAGAGAGGTGCAGCGAGAGAGGTTCAAAGATATTGAGGGGGTGCATACTAACGCTATGATGAATAGCAAGATGCTCAGAGCATACGCTCCGCTGGATGAGCGAGCTCGAGGGATGTTGGAGATGGCGATGGAGCGACTTCGACTCTCGGCGAGAGCGTACGACAGGATAATAAAGGTGGCACGCACGATAGCGGATTTGGAGGGAGAGAGTAATATTTCGGTGGCACACATAAGTGAAGCGATAAATTATAGAAGCCTAGATCGTGAGGGTTGGGGCAGATAAAACAGATAAGAGGTTATGAAAAAGATAATACTTTCGGGGGGTGGCACGGGAGGTCACATATACCCAGCGGTAGCAGTTGCCGAGGCTCTCAAGGCTCGATATGGAGAGGAGGTGGAGTTGTTGTTTGTGGGTGCAGAGGGGCGTATGGAGATGGAGAAGATCCCAGCTTTGGGATATAAAATCGAAGGGTTGCCCATTGCAGGATTGCAGAGAAGACTCGATTGGCGCAATATCCAAGTGCCTTTTAAATTGATGAAGAGCATCAGCCGTGCAAAGCGCATAATCAAAAAATTTGGCGCAGATGTTGTGGTCGGGTTTGGTGGTTATGCCTCAGCACCAGTACTTTGGGCAGCACAGCAGTGTGGAGTGCCGACAATCATTCAAGAGCAAAATTCGTATGCAGGTCTCACAAATAAAATCTTGGGAGGTAAGGTAAAATATGTGTGTGCTGCGTATGATAATATGGAAAAATTCTTCTCTGCGGATAAGATCGTACTCACGGGAAATCCTCTGAGATGCAACTTTTCGGAGGTGTCGAAGAGTCGTGGCGAGGCGTTGAAATATTTTGGGTTTAATGACTCGATGGCTGTGGTGTTGGTCGTGGGAGGATCGTTGGGAGCTCGCACCTTCAACAATATGATGAAGAGGTGGATTTTAGCACTCAATGGCAACTCTCCTAAGTTCCAAGTGATATGGCAGACGGGAAAATATTACCAGACAGAGATGACTAAGTTCCTTGCGGAGAACCCTACGCCTCATATTTGGCAGGGTGCATTTTTGGAGAGAATGGACTACGCCTATGGAGCTGCGGATATTGTGATTTCGAGGAGTGGAGCATGCACGATATCGGAGCTCTGCGAGGTGGGAGGAGCGACAATTTTTGTCCCCTCACCCAATGTTTCGGAGGATCACCAAACAAAAAATGCACAGGCGTTGGTCGATAAGGATGCTGCGGTGATGGTGGCAGATAAAGATGCCGAGGCAGAGTGTATGACACTCGTAGAGAAGATGCTGGAGGATAAAGAGAGGCTCGCTACACTGAGCAAAAATATAAAGAAGTTGGCAACAGAAGATGCAGCACAAGCGATTGTGGATGTGATCGAAAAGGTGATAAAATAATGGAGACTAAGGCGATATATTTTGTTGGAATCGGAGGTATTGGCATGAGTGCTATAGCTCGATATTTCTTGCACCAAGGCAAAAAGGTTGGTGGATACGATCGCACCCCAACACCTCTGACTGCGGAGTTGGAGGCGGAGGGGGCGGAGATTCATTACGAGGATAATTCGTCGCTCATCTCTTCTGAATTTTTAGATCCACAAAGTTGCACGGTGATCTACACACCTGCAATTCCGGCGGATCATAGCGAACTTCAACACTTCATGAATGGAGGTTTCGAGGTTGTGAAACGTTCGCAGATGTTGGGCGTTCTCACCCACGGGAAGTATGTTATGGCGGTGGCTGGAACACACGGTAAGAGCTCTACATCGACACTTGTAGCGTGGTTAAATCATGCGGTAGAGGGGCAAGGGTGTGCATTTTTGGGGGCTATATCTAAGAATTTCAACTCCAATTTAGTGTTGGGCGAAGGTGATAGAATCGCAGTTGAGGCGGATGAGTTTGATAGATCTTTTCTCAGACTTGCGCCCGATGTTGCGGTGGTGACATCGGCGGATGCGGATCATCTTGACATATATGGTACGCATGAAGCTGTGAAGGAGGCATTTTCACAATTCATACGACAGATCAAAGCTGGGGGTGCACTCATCCTAAAAAAAGGGGTGGAGCTGCTTCTGGACAATGAGCAGATTGATGTGTGGAGATATTCGTTCGATGAGCCGTGTGACTTTTATGTTAGTCGTCATGAGCTCATGTCGGGGGGAGTTTACGACTTCGATATCACAACACCAAGTGGGGTGATAGAGGGGTGTAGACTCGGAGTTCCGGGGTGGGTTAATCTCGAGAATAGTGTGGCGGCTGTGGCATCATTATGGTGCGCAGCAAAATTTGAGGGCAAAGAGCTCGATTGTGAGGGGGTGAAACGAGCATTGAGTAGTTTCGTTGGCATCAAACGACGTTTGGAGGTGTGGGTGAATAGTTCCAAGGCGGTATATATGGATGATTATGCACACCATCCTCGTGAACTCATGGCGACACTAACATCTGTGGCTCAAATATATCCATCGCGTAAAGTGACGGCGATATTTCAACCCCACCTTTTCACCCGTACACGTGATCTGTATGAGGGGTTTTCACAAGCTCTATCTCATGCGGATGAGGTGATATTGTTGCCGATATATCCGGCACGTGAGTTGCCAATTGAGGGTATAACATCTGAGATCATCGCACGAGGTATTACAGTGCCTTGTGTGACGGTGGAGCGTGAGGAGTTGGTGGATTATGTCGCCCGAGCGCAGACGGATGTGGTGATATCGTTCGGAGCGGGAGATATTGATACCTGCTGCGAGGGGTTGGCACGAGTTATTGGGCTCAAGAGTTAGGTTATATTGCCAGAGAAATATATGTGGTCTAAGATTGGTAAATATCTGTTGTATTCACTTGTGTGGATGGCGATTTCGGGGTATGTGATATACTCCGCAACGCTGTCACGTCGCTCCCGCAAGGCGCAGACTGTCAGCAATATCGAGATCATAATATCGGATAGTGCGATGCACGGAAATCTAATCACGACACCCATGGTGCGCCAATGGATTACCGATAGTGGAGTGAAGCTGATAGGTCGCTCGGTGGCTGAGTTGCCATTGAGCGAAATAGAGGGGCGAATTCTGCGCAATGGATTTGTCGAGAAGGCGAAGTTGTATCCCACACGAAGTGGGGTTTTGAAGGTGGAGCTGACGCAGCGTCGACCAGTGATGCGACTGCTTATGAATGGTTATAATGGTTATGTCACACGTGAGGGGTATGTTTTTGAGGCTCCGGCACTTGCATCACTCTATATGCCGATTGTAACGGGGACATATAGAGCACCATTTCCACCTTCGTTTCGAGGAGAGATATCGGAGTATCTAAAGAGCGAAACCAAAAGATTCGAGGAGCAAATCCAAATCATCGAGCGAGAGAAATATCCAATCTTCGAGCAGGAGCAACAAAATAAGGAGGATATGCGAGAGGTGAATAGGATGTTTATCGACCAAGGATGGTTCGAGAGCGATGAAGCGTTCGAAAAACGGGTGACAGAGTTGCGAGCGAAGAAGGCGCAACTACGTAAATTGTACCGTTATAGGGCAAGAACCTACTCTGAGCAGATCGCAAAAATCGCCGCTAAACAGCAGCGTGTGAGGGATGAGGAAAAAAAGTTGATAAAAAGGTGTGAAGATTTCACGAATTTAATTAACTTTGTCCATATAGTCGAAAATGATAAATTTTGGAGCTCCGAGGTTGTGCAAATAATCGCAACTCAGGGTCATAGTGGCGATTTGAGAGTAACGCTTTCGGTTCGTAGTGGTGGCTTTGAGGTGGTTTTTGGCGCAGTCTCTAATGGTGACAGTGAGCGAGATGAGAGCATGGAGGAGCGGTTCAAAAAACTCATGATATTCTATGAAGATGGACTCAGGCGTGTGGGGTGGGAAAAGTATCAAAGTATCAACGTAGAGTATAAAAATCAAGTAGTTTGCAAATAATACAAGCATATGGTGGAGGAAAGTAAAAAATATACAGTTGCAATAGATTTAGGTGAATCAAATGTTGTGGTGGTTGTGGGCTCCATAAACGAAAAGGGGCTTGTTGTCATCGAGGGCATTGTTAGCCACCCTTGTGAGGGGATCGG
>JAWXSU010000118.1:0-5716 GCA_044434245.1 Rikenellaceae bacterium
ATGTTACATGCATTGCGCAAGGCATTATGTAACTGTTCACGATCCAATACGATAGAGCCTTATGATACCAGGAGAATTTTTTATAAAGGAGGGTGATATCACCCTAAACGAGGGTCGTGCAACTGCGACTTTGGAGGTTGTGAACACGGGAGATAGACCAATTCAGGTTGGTTCGCATATTCACTTTTTTGAGGTGAATAAAGCGTTGGAGTTTCGACGTGATGAGGCATTTGGTATGCGCCTAAATATCCCAGCAGGAACGGCTGTGAGGTTCGAGGCAGGAGAGAAAAAGAGTGTCGAGGTTGTAGAGCTTGGAGGTAACAAATTGGTTATCGGGGTGAATAACCTATGCAACGGAGCGTCGAAGTCGGAGGCTCTAGAGAATATGAAGTCTAAAGGATTTAAAACTTTGTAGCGATGAAAATTAGTAGAGAAAAATATGCCAATCTGCTTGGTCCAACAGCAGGAGATAGAGTGCGACTAGGAGATACGGAGCTAATTGTGGAGATCGAAAAGGATTATGCAACTTTGGGCGACGAAGTAAAGTTCGGAGGCGGTAAAACTGTGCGTGAGAGTATGGGGCAAAATAGCACGGCTATCAGAGAGGATGGAGTGTTGGATCTATGTATCACGGGGGCTATCATTATCGACCACTGGGGTATCGTCAAGGCGGATGTAGGTATTCGTGATGGCAAGATCGTGGCGATCGGAAAGGCGGGAAATCCCGATATTATGGATGGTGTGAGCGAGGGGATGGTGATTGGAGCATCTACGGAGATGCATGGAGGAAATGGGTATATCCTCACGGCAGGAGGTATCGACTCGCATATCCACTTTATATGTCCGCAGCAGGTCGAAACCGCAATATGTGGCGGTGTGACAACAATGATAGGTGGAGGTACGGGTCCTAACGATGGAACAAATGCAACAACTATAACTCCGGGGGCTTGGAATATTCGTAGGATGTTGGAGTCGGCGGATGAGTACCCTGTAAATTTGGGATTCTTGGGTAAAGGAAACTGTTCGACACTACGCCCTATAGAGGAGCAGGTTGAGGCGGGAGCTTTGGGACTTAAGATCCACGAGGATTGGGGCTCAACTCCAGCGGCGATAGATGCATCGCTCACGGTGGCGGATAAGTATGATGTGCAGGTGGCAATCCATACCGATACGTTAAATGAGGCTGGTTTTCTGGAGGATACGATGGAGGCTATTAAGGGACGTGTAATTCATACTTTCCACACAGAGGGTGCAGGAGGAGGTCACGCCCCCGATATTATTCGTGCGGCGATGTATCCCAATGTTCTTCCGGCGTCGACTAATCCCACTCGTCCATTTACACGCAACACCGTAGATGAGCACCTAGATATGCTTATGGTGTGTCACCACTTAAGTAAGAGTATCCCCGAGGATGTCTCGTTCGCAGATTCTCGAATCCGTCCAGAGACGATCGCCGCAGAGGATATTTTGCACGATATGGGGGTGTTCTCTATCATGAGTTCCGATTCTCAGGCGATGGGTCGTGTGGGAGAGGTTGTAACTCGCACGTGGCAAACGGCTAGTAAGATGAAGTCGCAGAGAGGTGCTCTCGCCGAGGATGAAGGGTCGGGTAATGATAACTTCCGTGTTAAGAGATATGTCGCAAAATATACCATAAATCCAGCAATAGCGCATGGCGTAGCGGATTATATCGGATCTGTTGAGGTGGGTAAGATGGCAGATTTGGTGTTGTGGAAACCAGCATTGTTTGGAGTTAAGCCAGAGATGATTGTGAAGGGTGGCTTTGTGTCGTATGCCAAGATGGGTGATGCAAATGCCTCTATTCCAACGCCTCAGCCTGTTGTGTATCGCCCGATGTTTGGGGCGTTTGGAGGTGTGGTAGCATCGACGTGTGCAACGTTTGTGTCGCAGGTGTCGTTGGATATGGGAATCGTTCAAGGATATGGACTCAAAAAGCAACTGCTCCCGGTGAAGGGTTGTCGTTCAATAGGCAAAAAGGATATGATACACAACGATGCTACACCTTCGATCGAGGTTAACCCCGAGAACTATAAGGTTACCGTTGATGGAGAGCATATAACTTGCGAGGCGGCAGATGTGTTGCCTCTAGCGCAGAGATACTTTATGTTTTAAGCAAATATAAGCAATGAGAATAACAGAGATCATCGGGAGTCACTCAACGCTCGATTTAAGCGGCATGGAGGTTGACTATGTGGAGTTGGAGTGGTGGGAGCTCAGTAAGCGCATACAGCGTAAACGTACCACCGCAGGGCGAGATGTCGCAATGAAATTTATGGCGGAGAGTATCGCAATGAAGGGGGGTGATATTCTCTACATGGATGAGAGCTGTGCCATTACAGTGAGGGTTCTAAAGAGTCCGACGATTGTTCTGTCGCCTCGTACGATGCACGAGATGGCGACGGTATGTTACGAAATAGGAAATAAACATATGCCTCTATTTATTGATGGCGACGACATTTTGTTGCCATACGAGGCTCCAATGTTTAAATGGTTGCAGAGTGCAGGGTATTCGCCCAAAAGTGAGGATAGAGTGTTGGAGAATCGCCTAAAGAGCAATGCTGCAAATCATCACCATTCGCACGAAGAGTCTCACCGTGAGTCTATCTTCGAAAAGGTTATAAACTTCGCATCACGAAATTCGGAGTAGCGATGGAGGCAAAACGACTCACAACGCTTCTGCATCTTTCGGATCCAACGCTTCCCATAGGAGGTTATGCACACTCCTATGGGTTGGAGAGTTATGTCCAGCAGGGAGGGGTGTGTGATGAGAAAAGTGCAGAGGAGTTTGTGCGAAATTCATTGTTGCACAATGCCAAATATAACGATGGGTTGTATGTGAGGTTGGCGTGGGAGTCGGCGACGAATATCGAGAGACTCAAAGTGTTGGATGAGGAGTGTACGGCTCTAAAATCACCAATGGAGATCCGCGCAGCAAGTTTGAAACTAGGGGTGCGACTGCTTAAGATATTTGAGCGAAAAATTAGTGCCGAGGAGTTATTTGCCTTAACAAAAAGCGGAGGCGGACACTATCCCATAATATATGGAGCGGTGGCGGCACGTATGGGGCTGGAGTTAAGTGAAACGCTTCTTTCATTCTACTACAACTCGTTAGTTTGTATGGTTACAAATGCTGTGAAACTAATACCTTTGGGGCAGCTTTCGGGGCAAGATTTAATATTTCGATTGGAGGAGGAGTTAGAGGAGTTAGTCGAAGAGACTACACTTCTAGATCCCGAGATGAGAGGGGTGTGTGCTGTGGGATTCGATATGAGAGCGATGCAGCACGAAAGGTTATATTCACGACTTTATATGTCGTAGTACAAAAAATTATGAAACAACGAGATTATATAAAAATTGGTGTTGCCGGACCTGTAGGTTCGGGCAAGACAGCTCTTTTGGAGCGACTCACACGTCGCATGTGTGGGGAGTATAGTGTGGGAGTTATAACAAACGATATCTACACGAAGGAGGATGCAGAGTTTCTGACAAAAAATAGCTCTCTGTCGGCTGAAAGAATTATCGGAGTGGAGACTGGGGGGTGTCCTCACACAGCAATTCGTGAGGATGCAAGTATGAATTTAGAGGCGGTAGAGGAGATGGTTGCTCGTTTCCCCGATATCGATATTGTGTTTATCGAGAGTGGTGGCGATAACCTCTCGGCGACGTTTAGTCCAGATTTGGTCGATGTTGCTATATTTGTTATAGATGTGTCGGAGGGGGAGAAGATACCTCGCAAGGGAGGGCCAGGTATTACACGTTCCGATCTGTTGCTCATAAATAAGATTGACCTTGCCCCCTATGTAGGTGCAAGTTTGGAGGTTATGGAGGCAGACTCTAGACGAATGCGAGGTGGGAAACCATTTGTGTTCACTAACCTCAAAACAGATGAGGGGTTAGACTCCGTGATAGGGTGGATTAAGCGAGATGCTCTATTGGAGGATGTCGATGAACCAATACTTTGTAGGTAGGAGCAATGGATGCACGCATCACACTCACTATAGCACAGCGAGAGGGTAGGTCATATCCTCGAAGTTTATACGTGACACCTCCATTTAGAGTGGTCTCGGTGGGACAGTTGCGTCACGATGGTGGAGCTTATTTGATGCAGATGTCGACCTCGCCCGGGGTGTTGAGTGGTGATGATTATCAGGTGGATATAACGATGGAGCCAAATACGAAACTTCAAATGTTGAGTCAATCATACATGCGAATCTTCGATATGGATGCTCACGCCACGCAGCGAATAAATATCACCATTGGTGATGGTGCACACTTCTCGCAGGTGTCGCACCCGATAGTTCCACATCGCAACTCTTCGTTTTCGTCGTCGACATATGTGGAGTTGGGGCGGCAGAGCTCTTTTTTGCAGAGTGAGATTATCACCTGTGGGCGAAAATATCATGGTGAGGAGTTTCTGTTTCGAGAGTTTTCAAACTCTGTGGAGGTGCGTTCATGTGGTGTGTTGCGTTTTAAGGATCGAGTGTGGTTGAACCCCAAGGTGACACCATTGCGCACGTGTGGACTTCTTGAGGGTTATACACATCAAGGAACTTTGGTGTATCAAACATCTTGTGAGAGTGTGGATATATCATCCATCATTGAGCATATATATATACAACTATCCAAAGTGAAGGATCTGGATTTTGGAATATCTAAGAGTCATCACGATGGTTTTATTATTAGAGTCTTGGGCGAGAGTGGTGAGGCTCTATTTAATTCGTTTCTAGAGGTTCAGGAGCACCTTTGGGCAATAACAAACAAATAAATATTATGATTTCAGCAACATTTCTATCTTTGTCTTTGACAGCAATCACAATAGCATTTTTGCATACGGCAGCAGGCCCCGACCACTATCTGCCATTTGTTGTACTCCAAAAATCACGAGGATGGTCGTTGGTTAAAACCCTTATGCTCACTATTGTATGTGGCTTTGGTCATGTCTTTAGTTCTATAATTTTAGGTATTATCGGGGTGTTTTTGGGGTGGCATATGAGTGAGATCTCAATCTTTCAAGATGTGAGAGGCGAGATGGCGAGTTGGGCACTATTTATATTCGGATTGGTGTACCTATGTTATGGATTGTGGTGTGCCCGCAAAGTGCAGCCTCACAAACATTTCGATGTCATGGGGGATGATGTCTATGTCTGCGAGCATAAACATGAAGAGGTATATATGCCCAACAAGCGAGTGAAGGTGACCCCTCTGGTGCTCTTCGCAATATTTGTTATGGGTCCAAGTGAACCGATAATACCTCTCCTCTTTTTCTCGGGAACGCATCGCTCACCATCAGAGATCGTGTGGTTGATCGTGTTGTTTACCCTCACAACAATTATTACAATGGTAACCATGGTATTGCTCGGAAACTATAGCTATGCACGCATAAAAACTGAAACCATCGATAGATTCTCTCATGCAATAGGTGGTTTCGTTATCAGCTTTTGCGCATTTGGAATGTTGTTTTTAGGATGGTAGAGTTGTAGGCAAAAAATTACCCCAAACCAATTTTAAATTGATTTGGGGTAATAACTTTGTTAAGCTAGAAATATGGTATACTCTAGCGTATCTAAGTAGTGAAAAACAATTATTGCCATATTTTTAATAGCACTCTTGTAGCAATATTTTTCACTATTAAATCTCAATGTAGAACCACTATATTTTCAATTCAATAGCAAAAAATCTCATCTCCAATAGCACT
>JAWXSU010000119.1:0-5587 GCA_044434245.1 Rikenellaceae bacterium
ATTCTTTACCACGCCAACCTCACGCTGCCCCTAACCCTCGGTATGTAGTGGTATGTTATCTCCTCGACACACTCTTCGTCGCAGAACACCGACACCTTTGCTATTTTGGTGTATGCGCCATAATCTTCCGTGTTGAATCTAAACCTCAACAATCTGCACTCTTGAACCTGATCTTCGTACGAAACAGATGTCACGCTGCCCTCATCTGTAGTCTCGACAATCACCAATACTTGTGACTCTTCGGGTGCGCTAATCCATATCTCATCGCTGTCGCCATAGCTAATAACTCTGCTGTTAGATATCGAAGACAACACGCCGACCTGTGGAAGTTGATACTTCGATGCGACATAATATTGAGGTTGAGTCGACTCATCTCCACACCACAGAGCGACCATCGCATACCCACAGTCGGGAGTCGCAAGCTTACTCTCACCCGATGATAGATCTGTCATAAACTTGTTGGCTACGACACTCCCGACATTTATGATTGCTGTGCTAGTGTCATACAATTTTTTAACCTCTTCAAACTCATTTTCTTGACAAAGTTCAATTTCAAAAACAAGATCATCACTCGCCTCTTGTTCGAACTCAAACAACAATTCATCTCTAAACGAAGCAAACGCTTCGGGCTCTTTTATAAACATAACTAAATGTTCTAAATATTGTTAATAACTCTAATAACAGGTGTTGAAGGTTGTTAATAAATATATAACATCAAATATAAGAATCTATACAAAAGGGAGATAGCGGTGTTAATAACTATACATCTGCGAATGTTAATAACCTAACCCAACTGTTAATAACTCCACTATCTCCCACCAACAACTAACCAACTAAAAAACCAAAAAGAAAACTATGAATATCTTCTGTTCGACACTGCAAATATACAATATGAAAACATCGATGTCAAGTTTTTTAACGATTATTTTTAACTTTAAAATCAAATAATTTAATCAATCGTTTGACACTCAACCTTTTTGAGCCTCAAAAAAAAATTACTACTCGTCAGTGAAAATATCTAAAAAAGACTACCTTTGTTCTCACTATGCAAGATATTAGATTAGATAAATACCTATGGGCGGTGCGTATTTTCAAGACACGTAGCGATGCCGCCGACGCCATCCGCAACAATCGAGTCCTCGTCAATGACTCATACGCCAAACCATCTAGAGATGTGAAGCGAGGCGATCGACTTACGGTCAAAAAGAATAATATACAATATAGCTACCAAGTCGTGGAGTTGATTTCCAATCGTCAAGGGGCAAAAAACGTCCCCGACTACTGCATCGACACTACACCCCAGAGCGAGCTCGACAAACTAAATCGTCCCAAGGAGTCAATCTTTATAGCCCGAGATCCGGGAGCGGGTCGCCCAACGAAGCGAGATCGTAGAGAGTTGGATTCACTAATGGAGACACTACTGGATGAATTATAGTTTGTTGCTAAAATATTTTAATATTGAATAAGTGATTTGTGGCACTCTTTATAGGGGTTTAATCCATTGATAATGTGCATACTACCCAATTAATCAAAAACTTTTATTAAAATAAATTAAAAATAATCATCCAAAAATTTGGAAGATATATTTTTTCGTCATATCTTTGCAGTGAAGTTTTAAGGTTCATTTTTAAGGTTAGTAGTTTTAGGTTGGTTGAGGAGATCGGCGGTTGCAATGTATTTCATTGCTAAAACCAAGACGGGGGTGGTTCCCTATCTTGAGTTGAATACCATCGATTTACCTCACTTTTTTTTTGATGATATGCATCTAATTGTGTAGGAATCTCCGTTATCTTTGCTAACTTTGTTCTATGCATAATTTCTGGAACATCAACACCCCGGCGCAATTCGAAATAGCAGCTCTTGAAACATTCAAATTTCAATCAAAGCATTGCGCACCATACGCCCAATATCTGAATTTAATAGGTTGCAATCCGCAAGAAGTCACCTCGTTGGATCGAATTCCATACCTTCCAATCGAGCTATTCAAAACCCATGATGTCTACTCCGCATCAACTCCCCCCGAGGCGATATTCACATCGAGTAGCACAACGGGGCAGGGTGAGGCACGCCACATGATCTCGCACCTTAGCACCTACGAGCGAGCATTCACTGTCGGGTTTCACTATTTCTACGGATCGCCTCAAAATTGGAGCATCTACGGACTACTTCCCTCCTATCTCGAACGAGAGGGTTCGTCACTTATATATATGGTAGATCACCTCATAAAACAGAGCGGCTCTGGGGGTTTCTACCTCAACGACTACGATAAGCTGCTGAGCGATATGTCGCACGACCCACGCCCCAAGATTTTGTTGGGTGTGAGCTACGCTTTGTGGAATCTTGCCGAGAGCTACTCCCCGCCGCTGCGCAATGTTGTTGTCATGGAGACGGGAGGCATGAAGGGTCATCGTGAGGAGCTTCCGAAATCGGAGTTTCATAAGATTCTCTGTCACAGCTTTTGTGTAGATAAAATTCACTCCGAATATGGCATGGCAGAACTCACATCACAAGCCTACTCGATGGGGGATAATATCTTCAGCTGTCCACCATGGATGAATGTGACAATCAGAGATATAAACGCACCATTTCTCACCCAACAAACCCAGCAACGAGGCGGAATAAACATCATCGACCTAGCCTCATACGACTCATGTTCATTCATCCAAACCCAAGATGTGGGGCGACTCTTCAAGGGGGGGAGTTTCACAGTCGAGGGGCGCATAGAATCGAGCGATATAAGAGGCTGCAATCTTTTGGTGCAATAACCCATATTTTTCAAAAAACTAAGTAATAAAGAGTAGGAAAAGATAAAATATGCAAACTTTCCCCATATAATAACTTACAAAACCGTTGCATAAACTATATTTTTTTTATATATTTCGCTCAGTAAACGACGTAAAGAGAATACACAAATAAGCATGCGTATGGCTTATTGTGTTGGTTAGTAGCGTGTTAACACCTCTGGTGGCTATAATATATACATAGCGAAAATTGTTTACAAATAATAGATATTGTATGAAGAGGTTAATTTTTCGGATTAAAATGTTGTAAAAAAGCAAAAAAAAACACAATTTTAATGGTGGTAAATAAAGCCACAACATAAGATATACCAAAACGAATAAATTTATAAAATAATAAACAATCACTAAAAATTATTAATTAAAAAAAGATCATGAAAAAATTCATTTCGACTTTGTCAGCAGTTGCTTTGTCTGTAGCAGCTGCAATTGCGCAAGAGGCTGATTCTGTAGCTACTGAGGCTGCACAAGCAGTTGATTCTCTAGCTGCGGGTGCAGCAGAGGCTACAGTAGAGGCTGCAGCAGTAGCTGAGGAGCTAGCAGGCGAGAGCATGCACCACATTTTGATGCAAAAGTTCCTCGAGGGAGGATGGGAGTGGATGCTTCCAGTACTTTTGTGTTTGGTAATCGGTTTGGCAGTAGTTGTAGAGCGTATCCTTTATTTGTCTCTATCTACAATCAACACTAAGAAGATGATCTCAAAGGTAAAGGATGCACTAGATAACGGTGGTATCGAGGCAGCAAAGGATGTATGTCGTGACACACGTGGACCAATCGCATCTATCTACTACCAAGGACTTCTTCGCTACGAGCAAGGATTGGACGCAGTAGAGAAGGCAGTAGTATCTTACGGATCAGTACAAACAGGACTTATGGAGTCAGGACTTAGCTGGGTAGGTCTCTTTATCGCACTAGCTCCGATGTTGGGATTCATGGGAACTGTAGTCGGTATGATCGGTGCGTTCGATGCTATCCAAGCAGCAGGAGATATCTCACCAACCCTTGTAGCGGGAGGTATCAAGGTATCACTTTTGACAACTCTTATGGGACTTATCGTAGCGGCAGTTCTTCAAATTTTCTACAACTACATTATCGCAAAGATCGACACATTGGTTAACGATATGGAGGATTCGTCAATCACATTGGTTGATATGCTTACAGATTACAGCAAGAAGTAATTCTTGTTTATTATTTACAAATAGTCAAGAATTATACTTATGAAAAATATACTTAATTTTCTGCTAGGCATCATGCTAGTAGCTACCGTGGGTCTAGCGATCTATGCTGGAGCTACAGGTGGAGCTGATGCAGCTATTGGCACCAACCTCATGTGGGCTTATATCCTTTTAGGTCTAGCGTTGGTTGCAGCTGTAATCTGTGGATTTGCAGGAATGTTTACCTCGACAGAGGGACTCAAGGGAACTATCATCTCATTGATTTTGGGTGTTGGAATCATCGCTGCATCATACTATATTGCATCGGGACACTCTATCCAAATTGTAGATCTCGGAACAGGTGGTTTCTTCCCAGCTGGGGACACAGTCATCACCGAGGCATCTATCTATGTAACCTATGTAGTCTTTGGAGCGTCAGTACTCGTAGCAGTAGTGACTGAGATTTGGGGCGCATTAAAATAATTATTTAAGAAAGATTAAACAATGGCAGATAAAAGAAAAATTCAAGAGATCAATGCCGGCTCTATGGCCGATATTGCGTTCTTGTTGCTGATCTTCTTTCTCGTTGCCACCACTATGAATGTCGATACTGGAATATCGCGTATGCTACCCCCTATGCCAGAGGACGATGTCGTACTAGAAGATATAAAGATCAAGGAGCGTAACCTCCTTTTAGTATTTGTATCGGGCAGCGGCAAGATCATGGCAGGAGGTGAGGAGATCGATATAAGTGCACTCAAAGAGAAGACAAGGGAGTTTATCCTCAATCCGATGGATGATCCTAATCTTCCGGAGAAGAACAGCATCAAGATCGAGCTACCAGATGGCAATACATGGGTCTATCCGATCAGTGCAGGAGTTGTTTCGTTGCAAACGACACGTGAGACAAACTACGATGTCTATATCCAAGTACAAGATCAGTTGACACGAGCATTCAATGAGGTGCGTGACGATGTATCAATTAGTAAATTTGGCAAACCGATGGAGAACCTAACGGAGAAGTTGCGTAAAGCAGTTACGACAGCCGTACCGTTGAAGATCTCAGAGGCAGAGCCACGAGAATAAAAGGAGTAATTATGGCAGTAATCAAAAAGAAGGGCAATAAAGGTTTGCCCCCGATTTCGACAGCATCGCTACCTGACGTAATCTTCATGATCCTCTTCTTCTTCATGGTGTCTACAACGATGCGTGAGCAGGAGTTGTTGGTACGTTTCGTACTACCATCAGCATCTGAGGTTCAAAAGCTAGAGAAGAAGTCTTTGGTAAGTTATATACATGTTGGACCTCCTTCGCAATCAATGCAAGGAAAGTTTGGTACAGCACCACGTATCCAACTTAACGACTCATATAGCACAACGCGTGATATTTTGGACTTTGTAGCATCAGAGCGAGATCAACTCAGTGAGATTGATCGTGCGTCGATGACAATATGTCTGAAGTCTGATGGTGCAGTGAAGATGGGTACTATCACAGATATCAAACAAGAGCTACGTCGTGCGCAAGCCCTCAAGCTCTCATACTCAGCCTCAAAAGCTCTTAGAGAGTAATAGCAGCGAGTATAATTTCAAAATAATGGCTGTCATACAAATGAAGTATGGCAGCCATTATTTTTTT
>JAWXSU010000120.1:0-5574 GCA_044434245.1 Rikenellaceae bacterium
AATCCACTCTTCGCGATACTTAATCCCGACTATTTTTAATTGGATGGTGGCGATGAGAAATATTTATAAATACATTCTACTCTTGGGGGTGTTGTTCTCGGTGCGTGTGGTAGTTCTGCACGGTGACGAGGTGACACCACGCATTGTCGCACTTGCTCATGATGAGGAGTATATCTCTCTATTGGAGGCGAAATCGGAGATTGTAAATCTTGAGGACTCGCTGCTAGTGGAGCTAAACCAAAGCAAAAAGTTATATCTGCAAGGTGGGGATGATGCCTCGCAGCATCGTCAAACAATAGTGGATGTTGAGCAAAAATTGTTGGATGCAAGGGCAAAAAAAAGTGGCATTACAGCAAAGATAAATAACATTGAGCAGAAGTGGATGTTGGATAATATGTCGAGTTCCGCATTGCCAGTAGCCCCGAGAGAGACAATCCCTAGTCTCGATATTCAAATACTATCTGATGATGATGCAGGATCAATATCAAAAAGCAAATATGCATCCGCAAATCTTTCGGTCGAGGATTTAACAAACTTTCGCTCCGCAGAGTCACTAGAGATGGAGCTATCGATAAATGTTAGGAGCTATATCTTAAACTACGAGGAGCAGGCACGACTAGTGCAAGAGTATGAACAGAGCTCTTCGAAGGAGTTGGCGGATAGTATCGCTGTAAGATACAATGAGATTGATTCTTTGAATAGAGCTGTCGCAGATAAATTAGCCCAAAAATGGGACAACATTGCCGATAATAAAAGTTTTGCATATGCACTTCTCATGGAGAGGTGTGGTGCGAGTGATCTGTTTGAGAGGGAGGAACAACTTAAAATACAAACAGCACGTATTGTGGATAGCATTGCACCATATACGTTGAGTCACGAACTGTTAGAGTACCACGCAGAGCGTCTCTCGATGGTTGAGTTGGAGATGTCGCTATCGCAGAGGCTGAAAATACCCTCAGCGGTTGACTTGTTGCGTGGAGTGAGGGACTCTATGAGACTCGTGGAGTTTAACTACCCACCGCAGAGAATTGAGAAACGTCTTTTCATACAATACGAACCTATAAAATTCTCCACCAAGGCGAGATATACATCCTCCAATCCAATACCTGCGGGTAAAGTTTATGAGGAGGGGGTGATATACCGACTACTCGTGGGCTCATTTAAAAGCCGTCAAGCTGCAACCCTGTTTAAAGGAGCATACCCTATATCTATTATTAATAATAGCTGGGGGTTGCTGTGTTACTATCTGGGAGGCTACGCAACTTTGAATGAGGCGGAGCAGGCACGAGAGATGCTATTAAAGAGAGGATTCAAACGCCCCGAGGTTGTGGAGTGGAGAGATGGAGAGATGCGTAATCTCACCAAAAATCCACGCCAGATAGTATCCAAATATAGAATCGAAATTAATGGTGCTTCAGAGCTCTCAGAAGAGGTCCGTGCAACTGTCACAACACAAGGATTGGGACGAGAGTTGCTAAAGGCAGGGGCTTCGAATTTTATCGTGGGGAGTTTCGATAATCATGATGAGGCGACACAACTTATGCAGAGTCTGCAAGTTGCAGACTCTACGTTGGTGGTTAAAGTTGTTGAAATGGAGGATTAACCACCACTACTTCACAACTATAACATCGCTGAGAGTACGTCTCTGCTTGGGGGTGATTTCGGGTTGATTTTTATCGCTCTTGGCGCGATACCCAATAGCTACAGCTACAATGGCTGTGTACTCACTGTTTTCGAGGATTGAGTCATACATTGCATGGTTCAACCCCTCCATGGGTGTTGAGTCTAATTCCATTGCAGCACATGCACTAAGTAGCACGCCAACTGCTATGTATAGTTGATTTTTGAACCAACATCTAGTGACCTCCTCGCCTTGAGATTTTATTACACTATTGTAGTAATCAACATTTGGCTTAGGGAGTTCTCCATTGATACGAATTTCGAAACTCTCAATATCTTGACTGACGCTACACACCACAAGTAGTGGAGCCTCTTCGATCTTCTCTTTATTGAAAAAAGAGTTTTTGGCGAGATGAGCCTTTACTTCGGGGTCGCTCACAAATGTAAATTGCCACGGTTGAGAGTTTATGGATGATGGCGAAAGTCGTAGTATCTCGGTGAGTTGAGAGATTGTTGTGTCGTTTAATTTTTGGGAGGTATCGTACTGCTTTGTAGAGTACCGTAACCTCATGGCATCGTTGAAATTCATGGCATAAAACTTTAAATATTATATATTATCTTTTATACTCAAGAAACTTGCCCCAATATAAAAAGTGTCGTAAAATTGATTATTTGAACATTTTAAAATCTATTTTTACAAACAGAATATTAATATCTTACTAAAAATTGCAAAAAAAAGGTAGAAAATTTTGTATATCAATAGTTTTTTTCATACCTTGCCACGGCAATTAACACACTAATATTATTTTTTATGACAGGTACAGTAAAATGGTTCGATAGCAAGAAGGGCTACGGATTCATTGCTTGCGAGAACGGGAAGGAGTATTTCGTACACTTTTCAGGAGTTCAAACAGAGGGATTCAAATCATTGGCAGAGAAACAAGAGGTTGAGTTCGAGCTCGCTAGCGGAAACAAAGGCGAACAAGCGATCAATGTTAAGGTAATAGGATAATTTTCTAGAACATAGATCTGGAGGAGTCAGAGAAGCGGGGTGCGAATTTCGCCCTTACTTGAAACCCAAACAAATGAGGTGGTATAAATTTCCGCTAACAAAAAGAAGAGTCTTGCATCAGTTTTTTGATGTGAGACTCTTTTTTGTCGTTCACATACAAAATCATGCTATCTACAATCATTATTTTGATAAATCAAAAAAAAGTTTATATATTTGTATGGGGGAATTTCGCATGACCCCGAACCTAACTTAAGATTACCAAATAAACCAAAAATGAAAAACTATAGCTACTCAGCTCACCTTTTTACCCAAAAGAAAAATTTCGCAGAGGGTATCGAAGAGCTACTCCGCCGAAGTCAAGATATCGAGGGCGTTTTGATGCGTATTACAATCTTTGGAGAGTGCGCAGATGATGAGGAGTATGAGCATAATGCAAACTTATTGGAACGAAGAGTTGTCGAGATGTATGGCAAAAATGCACCTCTTGTGAGTTTTGTCACACAGCCACTATTGATCGGAGGCAGCTACGTAGCAGAGGTTCAAGCTATTGGTGTAGAGGTAGAGCATAAAGAGTTTGATGGTTTGAGATACATCATCATGCATGGCGATAACATGAAACGACTGGCGGTCTGCGGAGTGCGTGGCTCGGTGGCTGATTCTATTCGTAAACAGTCGGATGATCTTTTTATTAAACTATCCAAACTATTGGCTTTTGAAGGTTTTGCAGTATCGGATATTTTCCGTCAGTGGAATTATATACCTAAGATCACAGCTGTGGATAGTGCAGAATATCAGCACTATCAAGCATTCAATGACTCTCGATCAGAGTTCTATCGTGCGGCGGATTGGAGTAAAACAGGTTACCCAGCGGCAACAGGTATCGGAATGGATTGTGGAGCTGTCACGGTCGATATCATAGCGGTGAAACCCCTTAACGATAAGATTAAGATTGTACCTATAGATAATGACCTGCAACTTGCTGCCCATGTATACTCTCAAGAGGTGTTAATAGGTGCACAGGGTGATGTTGTGGAGGGTCGCTCGACACCTAAGTTCGAAAGGGCTAAGGCGTTGGGAAGTGTC
This sequence comes from Rikenellaceae bacterium, assembly GCA_044434245.1. Taxonomy (GTDB): domain Bacteria; phylum Bacteroidota; class Bacteroidia; order Bacteroidales; family Rikenellaceae; genus Alistipes. Next base: position 3,716 of record JAWXSU010000120.1, read on the forward strand.
GACGAGAGCGGATATATCTGTTTTATCTCGGGAACAGCTGCTATTCGAGGTGAAGATAGCATGGATAGTGATGATGCAGCGACGCAGACGATTCAAACTATGGAGAATGTCGAGCACCTAATCTCGGATCACACATGCAAAAAGTACGGAATCGAGCTATTGAGTAAGTCAAAAGAGATCACCACAGCACGTGCCTATGTGAAATATTCGAAGGATGCAGAGGCTATAAAGGAGGTTGTTGATGAGCGTTGGCCAGACACTTCAGTTGTTTACCTTCTTGCGGATGTTTGTCGAGAAGAGCTGCTTGTCGAGATCGAGGCTGTATCGAATATTCCATTCTAAATTTTCACACTAAAACTCTACACCTAAAACTCTACACATAGCGCATTTGCCATAGATAGGCTATCGCATATTTGCCACAATCGCCCTCTCCACCCACCGTTGAGTTGGCGATTTGTGCGTGTGGGGTGTACCCTATTTGTGAGGAGAATAACATACATGTCACATTGAGGATCGCACCATAAATATGTACCGGTGAACCCTGTATGACCGAAACTTTGTTCCGTGTATGGAGTCTTTTGAGGATTACATTTGTCGAACCCTAGGGCGTGAACTGCACCAGAACGAAAACGTCTATTGCGAGTAAATTTATCTATTGTTGATTCAGATATCACTCTTTTTCCGTTGTAATCTACCCCACCACGCAGAAACATTCCACATATCTGCGCCACATCGTGTGCCGTGGCAAATAATCCTGCGGCACCACCAATCCCTCCAATGACATAGGTCATCTCATCATGCACCACACCACGAACTGTGTCTCGACGCAGCAGAGGGTCATACTCGGTGGGAGCAATACGCTCAATTCCACTCCATGTCATGGGTGTATATCCAATATTTTTCAACTCCATATAATCGTATATTTCACCCACGAAACTCTCGATTGTCTCGCCTGATATCTGCTCTACGATCTTTTTGAGGGTATAGAAATTCAGATCGCTATATCGGTGAATACCATGCTGTTTGGGGTCGTATGCTGCATTGACCAACGAATCCAGATGGAGGATATATGAGGGGTCTATATACTCTCCTGGTGAGAGCTCAACCCCTGCGTTTTCAGCATCGACAAATGTTGCGTTATACCTCACATCTTTTGCCGCGAAATATAGTCCATCGAAATCAAAAGGGTGAATGGTACTTTTTTTTGTCGACATGAGGGGTATAGACTCATCTTTGCTCTCTACGAGAGATTGTAACACCGCAACCACGGGTGCAAAACCAGAGGTGTGATACAATAGATTTTCAACCCTTTCGTCGCTATATGCCAGAGTATCTGCACCCTCTAGAATATCTTTCACCTTTGCTCGAAGGTTAATTTTGTCGTCATCGTAGAGTTTCATCACCGCAAGAGTGGTGGCAAGCACCTTTGTGCACGATGCTAAATCGTAGATTGTGGAGTCGCTCACGGGGGTGTGCATTGAGTAATCCAAATGACCATATACGTTGGAGTATATCACCCCTTGGGAGTTACCTATTATAAGCTGTGCTCCAGGGAAGTATCCATTTTCAATAGCACTTTGTACGTAGTTGTCGACATACCCAAAGGTGGGGGTTTGAGCAGTAGATGATACAACTGTGAATATTAATATATATACAAAAAGTAACGCTTTGCGCATAGATTCAAATTATTTTTATTTAGCTACAAATATATTCATTTTCAAAGATATTTTTTATATTCGCACAAATAATATTCCTAAAATCACTACTGTCCACTAAAAAACAGGACAGCTTAAAAATTAAATAAATTTGGTTCACTATAACCAGAATGTTCATTGACATTATTGAAATTAGAGTTGTCG
>JAWXSU010000121.1:0-5503 GCA_044434245.1 Rikenellaceae bacterium
TAATTTCGATTTGACGGCAGTAGAAATTGCAGCTTTGTATCGTAATCGTTGGCAAATTGAGGTATTCTTCAAGTGGATAAAGCAAAACCTAACTATCAAACACTTATGGGGTTACTCCGATAATGCAGTACATATTCACATTTGGGTAGCAATTTGTGCTTATCTGTTAGTAGCCTACCTCAAAGCCTCGTTAGCTTCACAGTTATCAGTCTACGAAATTATGCAGATACTAAGCGTATCGGCTCTCGACAAGACCCTAGTAGCGGAATTGCTCACCAAAACCGAGTCCATTTCAAAACAAAATATCAAAGAACAAATGTCGCGATTCGACGAAATATAATTTTTGATGCTTATAAAAATATTAACGCATCAGTACTAAGTAGTGAAAAACAATTATTGCCATATTTTTAATAGCACTCTTGGAGCGATATTTTTCACTATTAAATCTCAATGTAGAACCACTATATTTTCAATTCAATAGCAAAAAATCTCATCTTCAATAGCACTATCAAAAACACACCAATAATTATTTTACACTACTTAATGAACCATTACAAATATAATATTATCGAGTACCCTCATATTTTCTATCTATTGCATATGCTCTAAGTTTAGGTAATACTGCTTTTGTGTCACCCTCACCTACCGCTCATCTGTGGTAATCTTAGTTTCTTTTGATATATAGCCACCAAGTGAATCATCGAGATATTTGCACCGCTAATATAGAGCGGTCGAAAGATATCGCTATCCACTGTCATGTAGTATTACAACTATTGTTTTGTCACTGTTCTCGGTTAGTTTTGCTACTTGCGTGGCTGCGTGAAGTGCCGCGCCTGATGATATTCCAACTAAGATGTCCTCCGTGAGTGCGACATTTCGAGAGGCTGCAAATGCCTCCTCATTCTCGACCGTGACGACTCTATCGACAACTGAGCTGTCATAAGTCTTTGGAATAAATCCTGCTCCAATACCTTGAATCTTATGAGTTCCTGCACGTCCTTCACTAAGCACGGGTGATGATGCAGGCTCTACTGCTATCACTTCAATCGATGGTTTCAGCTCCTTGAGTCGCTTACCTGCGCCACTGATCGTATCACCTGTGCCGACTCTTGCGACGAGGATCTCTATCTCACCTGCTGTGTCTCGCCATTTAATACACCTCTGCGCTCACCATCCTCCACAAGTGCCTTTGCGATGCGATCTTTAACGCTACTTGAGGGGTTGAATGACTCCGACTTTGCTATGCATGTTTAAGTCAGGGGCAAAGCGACGTAGCTCTACGAGCGGTGTGTTTCCTATTAGATCGGTAATCTGTTGTGCTATGCGTTTCAACTCATATGGTTTTAAATGCGTTATCCAAATCTGCAATAATGTCGTCTATGTGCTCTGTGCCGATCGAGAGGCGCACGGATGATGGAGTTATACCCTGCTCATCAAGTTCGTATACAGTAAGCTGTGAGTGGGTTGTGGTGTAGGGGTGAATCACCAACGGCTTAACATCGGCATCGTTAGCTACCAACGAGAAGAGCTCCAATGAGTCAATAAACCTCCACGCTTCAGCTTCGCCGCCCTCAACAAAGAATGTGAATATCGACCCTACGCCATTGGGGTAATACTTCGCATATAGCTCCTTTTGGGTGAGCGATGGGTGGTAAATACTCTTCACTTTGGGGTGCGATTGCAGATACTCCACAACCTTTAGGGCGTTTGAGATATGCCTCTCAACACGAAGCGAAAGCGTCTCCAATCCCTGCAATAGAGAAAATGCGTTTAAGGGCGAGTTCGACTACCTACTACATATATATGTGCCCGACATGAACTACTACCGCAATTTCCTAATTAACGTTCTTGGTAACATAGACTCGCTGGGTTCGTTGCAGAGTATATTTGTGATGGAGAGGGTGAAGATTAGTTCGGGTTTTCCTCTATAAATCTTCATACCCAAATTTGGATTGAGCCGTTAGACTCTCGAACTCACGTCAAAGATATGCATACACAAAAAAACTTTCTCCCCGGAAAACAGAGAGAAAGTTTTTTTTTTTGATAGTGATGACCAGTTATTAGTCTGTCACATTATTTTTTGATCGAAAACTCGACTTATAGTGCATTTACGTGAAGTTGCATTGCGCTCTTCAAGTTACCAGCCTTGTTCTTGTGGATGATGTTGTGCTTAGCCAACTTATCCAACATTGATGCTACCTTAGGAAGCAAAATCTCAGCTGCGCTCTTCTCTGAAGTGCTACGTAGTGCCTTTACTGCGTTACGAGTTGTCTTGTGAAAAAGACGGTTGTGTGCACGCTTAGTCGCTGTTTGGCGAATTCTTTTCTTTGATGACTTATGGTTTGCCATTTTCTGTTATGTTTTTTTATTTTAAAAATCTCTTGTTTGTATGGTATTGAACCCATTGTTCCCTAACCGTAGTTAGTGTCGGATGGGGCAATAGCCGTAGCCGTGCCCCTCTCCTGATGAAAAATCACCCGTGTAGCCCGTACGAGAGTCGAACTCGTCTTTTAAGAATGAAAATCTTATGTCCTAACCGATAGACGAACGGGCCTTACCGCTATTCTACGTTGGTAGTTTAGCGGTGCAAAGATAGAAAAAATTATCGACCCATGCAAATTAATCATGGTGTAAAATGTGCTTTTGTAAAATTAAAAACGACTAAATTTGCAAAACAGACTTATTATCACCATTTTAAGATCCGTCATCGGAGGTGTTATAAACGAATTTTATTACCTTGAGAATCTGTAAATTCGCCCAAAATAATCATAATCAGATCTATAACATATAGAATTCCGAAACATCCAAATGTTACTAACATAAGTAATCCTGTCCATATTTTACCCACGTAGAAACGATGCACTCCCAGTGTGCCAAGAAATAGACACAGCAACAGAACTATAACACCTTGATTTGTACCGTGACCACCATTTGGTGCAACAGAGCATCCACAATGAACACAAATTACAGCCCTATTGTTTATCTCTTTTCCGCAATTTTTACAATACATAATTATAAGTTTTGGTTATTTAAACCACAAAGTTACAAAATATTATAAACAAAGACAACTCTTACTCCAATTTTTATATGAGCGTTTCGAACATAGTTTGGCAATCCGAGTTATTATGTCTATCTTTGTCGCCTAAAACAAGTTAATATGGCAGGGTCTAATTTTGTAGATTACGTAAAAATATTTGCACGCTCAGGAAACGGAGGAGCTGGTTCAACACACTTTCGCCGTGAAAAGTTTGTGGCATATGGTGGTCCAGATGGAGGCGATGGAGGTAAGGGTGGTAGTATCATCCTCAAGGGAGACAAACAATATTGGACTCTTATTCACCTTAAGTTCCAACGTCACCAATTTGCCGAGAGTGGAGAGAGTGGATCAGGGGCAAGATCATCGGGTAAAGATGCTAAAGATATAATTATCCCTGTGCCGCTAGGTACCGTTGCAAAAGATGCTGAGACGGGTGAAGTTATCGGTGAGGTCACCAACCATGGTGACGAATTGGTGCTACTCCCCGGAGGGCGTGGAGGTTTAGGAAACTGGCACTTCAAGAGTGCAACCAATCAAGTCCCTCGCTACTCACAACCCGGAGAAGAGGGGCAAGAGGGATCATTTGTGTTGGAGCTTAAGGTGCTGGCAGATGTTGGACTTGTTGGATTTCCAAATGCCGGAAAGAGCACGTTGCTATCTGTAGTGTCTGCAGCACGTCCTAAAATTGCGAACTACGCATTTACAACCTTAGAGCCAAACCTCGGAATTGTGGAGTGTCGAGATATGCACTCTTTTGTTATGGCCGATATTCCAGGTATTATCGAGGGGGCACACGAAGGTAAAGGTTTGGGTACTCGCTTTTTAAGACATATAGAGCGTAACTCGATACTTTTGTTTATGATCCCAGCCGATAGCGACAACATAGCTAAAGAGTACGAAATCCTACTCGGAGAGTTAACTCAATACAACCCCGAGCTACTCGACAAACACTCAATACTAGCGATCACCAAAAGCGACATGCTAGACGAAGAACTTATTGAGCAGATGCGAGCAGAACTACCAACAACACTACCTACAATATTTATTTCGTCAATCGTAGGTTATAATATAACACAGTTAAAAGATATGTTGTGGGAGGCTTTGCAGGCTGATGCGATATAAAAAAGTAATTGGACAAAGCTAAAAATCTGTTTTAGTTTTGTCCAATTACTTTTTGCTAATCGCCCATTTGATTTAGAATCTACTCGCCAGCGATCCTCATCACCTCATCTACAGAGTAGCGTGGAGTTGGTTTTGCATGGTCACCCTCCTCAAAACCATATGTAATAATAGAGGCTACGGTCTCTGCTTGATCGAGACCAATAATTTGAGATATCTCAGCATCATTGATAACTCCAAAGATACACGTTCCGACACCCTTAGCATGTGCTGCCAAACAAAATGTCTGACATGCGATACCTGCATCGAACATCTCCCACTGCATGCTATCTTTGCTCGACGCTGGTTTGTCGCCACCTAGCGTACCACTCTTGCCATTCACATAACTCAACACCATCACCCCCTGCGCATTTTTGAGGGTATTCATATTGTACGCAAAGCCATTTACACCTCGCTCGTAGATCGCCTTAATCATCTCGTCATTGTCGACAATCGTGTAACGAGCCACTTGATAATTAGCCCACGATGGAGACCAGCGGCTGAGCTCTACGATCTCGCGCATTAGCTCACGACTTACCTTTTCGTTTTTGTATTTACGAACGCTTCTGCGCTCCTTAATCATCTCTATTGCATTCATGTTTTTTATATTTCGTTATATAACATTATAACTTGAATTACTACGCTACCTACTAAAACGCAGGAAACTACATCCTCTCAGGAACAGTAATTCCCAACAGCAACATCGCCTTTTTGATTGTTGATGCCACCTGCTCGCTAAGATTCAATCGAAGGTTTCTAACCTCCGAATTCTCCTCCTTAATTATTGGGTTTTCGTGGTAGTAGCCATTAAAAGATTTTGCTAGTTCATAAGCATACGCACCTATAATTGATGGTGCAAAGTTCTCAGCCGCCGCCGCCACAACATTTGGATAGTCGGCAATGAGCTTAATAATCTCCACATCTGCATCACCCAACTCCGCTGAGATGGTAGACTCCACAGAGATCTCCGCCTCGGCAGCTTTACGCATTATAGATCGGATACGAGCGTGTGTATATTGAATAAATGGACCTGTATTACCATTGAAATCTATCGATTCACGAGGGTCAAACAACATCGTCTTCTTAGGGTCGACCTTGAGGATAAAGTATTTTAGAGCACCCATACCTACAGTTGTCGAGATTTCGAGAATCTCCTGCTCCGAAAGACCATCAATCTTACCCGCCTCGGCCGAAATTTCGCGTGCATCTTTAATCATATCTGCGATCAAATCATCGGCATCGACAACTGTTCCTTCACGAGATTTCATCTTACCCTCCGGAAGTTCAACCATTCCGTATGATACCCAC
>JAWXSU010000122.1:0-5454 GCA_044434245.1 Rikenellaceae bacterium
AAGCAACCCCCAAACCCTTTTGCCCAAAGTGTACGGATGCCAAATAGACATTCTCTTTAGCATTGAGAGCATTATCCTGCAATACCACACCGGGCGTGACCAACTCTACAACTCCGCGTTTTACAAGACCCTTAACTTTCTTAGGGTCTTCGAGTTGTTCACATATAGCCACTCTTGCCCCTGCCCTCACTAATTTGGGTAGATAGGTATCAATCGAATGGTGCGGAAACCCCGCAAGCTCCACATAACTCGCTGCACCATTGGCTCTGCGAGTGAGCGTGATACCCAAAATTGCACTTGCTGTGATTGCATCCTCTCCGAATGTCTCATAAAAATCGCCCACTCTAAAGAGCAGCACTGCATCGGGATGAACCGCCTTAATGGAGTAATATTGCTTCATTAAGGGGGTTTCAACATATTTCTTCTCTGTCATTTTTATCGTTATTACACCTCCACCTCACGATATTGTCTCGGCGAGAGACCCGTGTATCTTTTAAAATATTTTCCAAAAACAGACATGTCAGGGAAATTCAACGCATGCGCAATCTCTTGCACACTCATCTCCGTAGCCCGAAGTTTTGTCTGAGCATCAATTATCACCATCTGAGCCACTATATCGGTCACCTTTTTTCCCGTCACCTTACTCACTGTAGTGCTTAGATGTTGTGGCGAAATTTGCAATAGGTCGGCATAAAATGCCGGGCTTCGTTGAGTAGGGTAGTGCTTTACGATCTGCTGCACGAGATTCTTCACTATATCCGCCCCTCTATTTCCAACACCTAGTTTAATATCATTCACCCTATAGTGCCCACCTAATCCACTCAACAACGAGTGTAGAATAGTGGTCACAAATTCACTATTTTCGCTAAGATCCTTTATCTTGTTAGCTCTTATTAGCAACACCACATACTCCTTGATTAGCGATGCAACTCTCCCCGAGAGCTCCAACATCGGAGACTCCAATATAAAATGGAGGTGACGTATCAGCGATGAAAATATATAAGTCCTATTCATCAACTTCTGATCAAAAGCCAAGATGTAGAGTCTGCAATCTGGGCTCTGCGCCGTGATGTGAATATAACTATTTGGCAGTATGGTGATTATTCGATTTGGCGACAAAACATACTCCGACATATTTGTTATGAGTCGACACTCCCCACGACTACACAACACGAACAAGTATGCGGAGGATTGCAACGGTCGATAGTATGTCTTGAACATCTCGCCTCGATTGTCAATATCGGCAATGAATATCTTGTCGGGGTGGGGGTGGTAATCTGGAATAGTGTATTTTTTCATCAAATCATAGGTTTGTCGCTACCACAAAAATAGTACTAATAAAGCGGATTTGCAAGGTTTATGCTTAAAATTTGACTAGTCGTCATATAATATCTTGTGTATATGGCAATTACATTGATGCATGTCAATTTTTGTAGAGTATAATTGTTTGTTTTATCATTTCGAAATTAATTGTTATCTTTGCATTAAACAATACAAAGTATGAAAATCACAATCCTAGGTCCTGCACACCCGTATCGAGGCGGTTTAGCATCTATTATGCAAACCATGGCATATGAATTCCAACGAAATGGTAATGAGGTGGATATCAAAACATTCTCTCTTCAATACCCCAAGTTGCTATTCCCCGGAGAGAGCCAAACTCTCGATAGCGAAGCTCCCAAAGGACTCACGATTGAGAGGTGTGTGAATACGATAAATCCCATAAATTGGATACGTATTGGGTTGCGACTCAAAAAAGAGCGTCCCGACTTTATATTATATAAATACTGGACTCCATTTATGGCACCATGCTTTGGCACCATAGCTCGCATAGCACGATCAAATGGTCACACAAAGGTCATTTGCCAGATCGACAATGTTGAACCACACGAACACCATATCATAGACCGCCCCTGCAATCACTACTTTCTAGGGTGTGTCGATGGATTTGTGTATATGTCGGAGCAGGTTCATTCGGAGCTTAAGCCATACACCTCGTCACCTGCGATATTCTCCCCCCACCCAATGTTCGAAAACTTTGGCAAAAGGGTCAATAGAGAAGAGGCTTGCCGTGCATTAGGTGTTGATCCTCAATACCAATATGCAATGTTCTTTGGTCTAATCCGCAGCTACAAAGGGTTAGATATGTTAATCAAAGCGTGGGGTGAGCTAAAAAGGCGAGACGAAAATAGAGGTAAAAAATTACTCATCGCCGGAGAGTTTTACTCATCTAAAGAGCCATACATGCGATTAATAGAGGAGTGCGATATAGCTGATGACGTTATTTTACACGGAAAATTCATCGCCGACGAAGATGTCAAAAACTACTTCTCTGTTGCGGATTTTGTTGTTCTGCCATATCACACAGCATCCCAAAGTGGTGTGACACAGATTGCGTATAACTTCTCGCTACCGATGATTGTTACCAATGTAGGCGGTCTCCCGGAGATCGTTCCAAACGATCGTGCAGGGTATGTTTGTGAACCAACCCCTGAAGGAGTCGCTGAAGCCGTTTCAAAGATATGGAGCAGTGACACGCTCTCTAGACTAAACGAGAGCATTATTCACGAGCGAAAAAGATTCTCATGGGAGGAGATGTGTCGTAAAATCATAGAGGTATATAATGCAAGTAGCTCCATATTTTTAAATTTATTATTAATTCTAATTTTTTGCATCTTCTGATTATCAACCATTTAAAACGTTTGAATATTACAAAACCATTAATATTTAATATTTTTCACTAATATATTTGGTGAGAGAGATTTTTTCCCTTATCTTTGCAGTGAAGTTTTTAGGTTTATTTTTAGGTTAGTTTTAGGTTGGTTGAGGAGATCGGTCGGTTGTAATGCTTGTCATTACTAAAATTCAAGGATGGAGTGGTTACCGGACTTGTTTTGAATACCCCCGATTTACCTCACTTTTTTTGTACCTAAGTAGTGCAAAATAATTATTGGTGTGTTTTTAAGAGTGCTATTGGTGATGAGATTTTTTGCTGTTGAATTGAAAATATAGTGGTTCTACATTGAGATTTAAAAGTTAAAAATATCGCTCCAAGAGTGCTGTTAAAAATATGACAATAATTATTTTGCACTACTTATGTGTCTAGTTTTGCTATTTTTTTGTACATTTGTACTAGAAAAAACATTAATCAACATATAGTAAATGAATCTCAAATATCTTCTATTTGGAGGCAAAGGTAGTAAACATGCATATTATGCTAAACGATACTTGACTCTTCTAATCCCCAATTTCATATACAAAATTCGTCGTAACTATCTACTCCGTAAATTCAACAATATGAGTAGTGAACAGAGAGAGTATATACTAGACAGAGTTAACTATTATTGCAAAATCGAAGACATAAAAGGTTTTGCCGAGATGGAGGGCATCAAAACTTTGGCAGAGCATAAACTTAGCAACAAAACCAAAAGAGGATATGCAAGTGTTTATTTTTTTGACACTTACGAATATACACGTTCACTGCCCGGTCACCTTATTTGGGCACAATCGTTCGGAGATGTCGATTTTGTAAATCCACTTCCTGCGATCACAAAAAGCCGACCTATAGGGGATCACAATCAAAACAATATCATTCTTAAACTCAACAAACTGAGACATTTCATTCGAACTAACGATAAAAAAAGTTTCGATGAAAAGGATAAAATCGCAGTGTTTAGAGGCGACATCCGAGGAAAGGATTGCCGCATGAGATTTGTCGAAAAATATATCAATAGCACCATGTGCGACACGGGAGATGTTAGCAAAGCTAAATATCTACCCTCTGAATGGTTCAAACCCAAAATGACTATCCCCGAGCAGCTGTGCCACAAGTTTATTGTTACCCTTGAGGGTAATGATGTCGCTAGTAACCTTAAGTGGGTGATGTCATCTAACTCCATCGCTGTAATGCCACGCCCTACATGCGAAACATGGTTTATGGAGGGACGATTGATCCCTAATGTGCACTATATAGAGATCGAAGATGACCTATCTGATCTCGAAGAGCGTTTGCAATATTATCTAGATAACCCACATGAGGCACATAAAATCATCGAAAATGCACACAATCATTGGGCGCAATTCCTTGATCGTGATCGTGAAGATTTGATCTCTCATCTCGTTCTGAAAAAATACTTCAACCAAACTGGACAGAAATTGTAAGTATCAATGTGATAGGATATAAAAGCAAATCTCCCCCAACGGCCTGGGGGAGATTTAGAAGGGGTTGTCGAATGTAAATTAACCGTACGACTCAACATGTCGATACTCTGACTCTAGATCGCTAAGTTTACGTTCGGCATCACGCAAACGAGACTCTGCAGAGCTAATTTTTGAACTGTAATGACTCACTTGTCTTTCAGCCTCTCTAATATTACTCTCTGTAAAACTATCAGGATAAGAGGTGTTTTTATAACCATCCAACTGGTACTCTGCATTTCTCAGATCCGATTCAGCATCTCTTACGTCTCGCTCTCTATTGCTTACCTCTCGTTCTGCATCGTTTATTCTATACCCAATATTTCGTAATTTGTCATTTTTTGCTCGTGTTGCAGCAGAGTCATTTTCGTTATCTTGAGGCGTTGAACGAACAGAACGACGTCTGCCACCACTACTACGTTTACCACTTCCTTTAGATTCTGGAGTATCGTCACCAATACCAATAACTATTAGCAATATAAAAGATAGAAGAACTGCCCATCCAACTCCATTCCAAAAACCACCTGTGTAGCATCCAAGAATAAAAATGCCAACCACCATAATTATTGGAATTAAGATGAATTTAGCTAATAATTTGCCGATTAGTTTCAATGCTACGAAACCTATGAATATATATATAGCCCACTGTATTAAAGTTCCCATAATTGATTTACTATTAAATTTATATCTATAAAAAGTTTTATTGTTTACGCTGTATAAGTTGACATCCTTTTGAATAAAGACGATATCATACACTCATAATCAATACATTTTGTTTTTAAAACGACATGTAAAGAAGTAATGATCGCCTGCACAAGGGCAAGTTTCACCTCTAGATTCAGGGTGTCTACACATTCCGCTAGAATGGTAACTGCACTCTCTATCTGTTGACTGTCTCTTTGTGGGTTTGCTCGAAGATGAATATGAGCGTGATGCACGTTTCTGAAAATTTCGTTTAACACCTTTCAGATAACCGATCCTGCCTTCGTCCGAGAATGCAGCCATTATAAAAAATGCCAATACTGCCAACAGTATCAGACCGATAACGACCACAAAGATTGCATCACCCCAATTATTCCAACCAATGCCATTTCGAGAGATATTTCCTATTCTTTTTCCAAAGATGAAAATAATTAGAAATATGATAGGTACGCCAATCAATAGTACCATCGAGAAGAGATGCAACAGAGATATTACACCTTTTACGAGTGGAAATAATATATTGTCGGAGATCCAGTCCCAATTTAACACTATAGC
>JAWXSU010000123.1:0-5431 GCA_044434245.1 Rikenellaceae bacterium
TTAATTGTTGATATGCGCTTCGAGAGGTTGAACGTGACTTTACATTTAAGATACCCGAAGAGGTGAAATCGGGTGAGTACCAAGTTGGTTTCTCTCTGATAAGCAAGCAGATGAATGGTTGGTTTTCAGCACCTCCACAAGTTATAACAATAGAGTAAAATAGGAATGATTCTACAAAATTTCATAAAATTCTGCATCGTCGGAGGCTCAGGCGTATTTGTCGATATGGGCATAACATACGCTTGTAAAGAGTGGCTAAAATTTAATAAGTATGTCGCTAACTCTTTGGGGTTTATTGTCGCTGCAACATCTAACTTTTTTTTGAATCGATGGTGGACATTCCATAGCACAAATGGCGAGATGTCGACCCAATACCTCAAATTTATCGGGATCTCAATGGTGGGATTGGGAATAAACAGCTGCGTAATATATCTACTCAGTGACAAGCTGCGTTGGAACTTCTACCGCTCAAAAATTGGAGCTATAGGAGTGGTGACATTCTGGAACTTCTTTATGAACTACCTTTTTACATTCTAAAGCGAAGAGGGGAGAAAGTTGTCTACCAAAAAATAGGGATAACTCCACAATAGGCGGAGTTATCCCTATTTTTTTTGTATTTGGGTTGATAAGAGCCTCATTAAACTTGGGATGCTAATGCAGCAAATGTCAATATATTTTATTATATTGCAGCAAATGCAAAATAAATAAAATTGATCGCACGCCAAATATATCTATTGCCACTATTTATAATCGTCACAATTTGCAATATTGTGGCGGCAGATAGTAGTGACTATAAAAGCGAAGTTGTGGATCGTTTTTTGACATTTTATCAACACGGCATCGACGAGAAATTATACCTCCAAACCGATAAGCCACTACACTATAGCACTGCCGATACGATATGGTTTAAGGGATTTTTGGTCAACGCCATAACTCACATTCCGATGGCTGAATCGAACTTTATATATGTTCAACTCATAGATGAAAAGGGTTATTTGGTGAAGGAGGTAAAGGTTAAGCGTCGAGACGATTCGGGGTTTAATGGCTACATTCCTCTAGATTCTGAGTTAGAGGCAGGCAACTACTCGATTAGAGGCTACACCAAATGGATGTCGGGTAGTGATAATGATCTGTTTTTCGAAAAAACACTAAAGCTCATTACTCCAATAGTCGACTTCAGCTCGGAAGATGAAGGTGTATCGCAACGCAATAAAACAAGAGAGGAGAAGAGGGAGGCAAAGGCGGAAAAATCACAAAGTAAATCTCTTGAAGCTCGCTCCGGGAGATTGGATTTCTTCTTATACTTCTTCCCGGAAGGTGGGGCATTGGCGGCAGATGTAGTGCAGAATGTTGCATTTAAGGCTGTTGCCGAAGATGGATTGTCGATAGAGGTCAAGGGGTACCTATACAACTCCAAAGATCAGCGCATAGGGCAGTTTGCATCCTCACACTTAGGGATGGGAGTTATGCAGATTTGCGTACCTTATGGCGAAGAGTATTATGTTAAAGTTACCTCATCTGAGGAGCTTACAAAAAAAATAGCACTACCCAAATCATCGCTCGCAGATGTGGGACTTACAGTTAAGCAGGTTGGAGAGTATGTATATTACCAACCTATATCGATATTTCCGCAGGTTGTAGAGCCTCTTAAAGCTATTATTCACTCACGTGGAAGAATTATAACAATCGATGAGGGTGAGCTAAAAAATGGGCGACGTATCGCTCTGAAGAGTCTATACCCTGGTGTGAACGTAATCTCACTAGTCAATCTCTCGGGTGATGTTGTGGCGGAGCGCATATTTTTTAAGAGACCAGAAGCTATGCCCTCGATTGATATATCACCCGACAGCAATAACTACCCCTCACGCAGTAAGGCTACCATATCTCTAAATATAAAGTCGAGTGATGGCAAACCTGCACAGGGAGAGTTTGCAGTCTCAGTTGTCGATGCTAATGCTATTGAGAGTGACCCTGCGCAAGATAATATATTGTCGTACCTGCTGCTGAGTTCCGAGATTAAGGGGCATATCGAGAGTCCGGGACTCTACTTTGCCGACAACTCCCGACTCACCGACCACAAACTAGATTTGTTGATGATGACTCAAGGGTGGCGACGTTTCGATTTGGAGCGGATTTTAGATTCCAAAACAGATTTCAAGCGTGGTGAAATATATGAGAGTGTAGTAAATATCACGGGGCAAGTCAAGAGTTTCTGGGGTACGAAAGCTCGCAAGACTCAGTTGTCGGTGTTGAGTTTAAATGAGGATGCTCAATTTTTCAATATATATAATCTGGATAGCACTAATGTGTTTAATATCAAGAATGTAAATATCCCAGAGTACACTAATTTTATGATTAGGGTAAAGGGCAATAACAATGGAAAATATTATACACTTAAAGTCGACAAGGAGAGACTCCCAGAGTCAAAGGCGGCAAAATTTGCACGTGAGGAGTCTGTTATGCCATTCTATTTTGTGAATCAAACGATGGAGAAATTCTATGATATCGACAACCTACGCAACATAGAGATTAAGAGTGTGATTGTTGTCGCAGATGAAGCCGATGGTATGAACTATAGCAGAGCTCCACAATATGTCGAGACTCGTGCCGACCTACGACCATTTCGAAAAAAGAGTTTCTTTAAATTGTTACATACATACCCCGATATTAGCGTTAATGATTATGAGGTGTACTATAAAAGTGGCACTGACACCATTCCTCAGCGTCCTGTAAAATTTTTTGTCAACGGCAATAGTGAGTCTGCACCCAATGTGTCGCTGCTGACAATGGATATGATTAAGAAGGTTGAGTTTTATGATGAATACATATTCGACACCTCGTCAGATCTATCGAAAGGTCAAGATACAGGGACATTTCAAATAACACTAGTCGAAGGAGCTGTTATGCCATATTGGAATATGCCAAACACCGTAATACACTCTCCTTTAGGGTATCAGCGCACAAAAACATTCTACCATCCCCAATATAACACACCTTTGAAACGAGAAAAATCGCCTAAGGATTATCGTATAACAATTTACTGGAGCGGAGATATCTCCCCCGACGAAGATGGCAACGCCGAATTTGAGTTCTACACCGCCGATAAAGATAGCTCATATCGAATAATAGTCGAGGGGGTCACCACCCAAGGTGAGGTGTGCCACAGCGAGGCTTTAGTGCGTCGGGACTCGCACTAATCTTGTGCTGTGCGGATCTAAAAAATTTATAATAATAAACACTTTTAAGTAGTGAAAAACAATTATTGCCATATTTTTAATAGCACTCTTGGAGCGATATTTTTCACTATTAAATCTCAATGTAGAACCACTATATTTTCAATTCAATAGCAAAAACACACCAATAATTATTTTACACTACTTAAATATGAAAACCCTAAAACACCTACTCTTACTATTAGCAATCTTCGTCGTGCCACTTTCGGCGGAGGCTCAATCCCCCGACTCTGAAACCCCACTTGTAGAGTCGCAAGTTGACAAAATCCCAACCTACAAGGGTCAGCACATCACCTCATTCAAGATGTGGATATTGACCAATTTTATGAAACATCAAGAGATGCTTCCTGATGAGTTCACCATCAACTTCATAATCGAGAGAGATGGCGGTGTCTACCACGTAGATGCTGCTGAGGAGTCTAAAAAGTTGGCGTTGGTGGTAAAAAAGGCATTTATGAATCCACCGCAATTTGAACCTGCAATAAAGGATAACAAAGCGGTGCGCTATGCAATCTCATTTACGGTAACAAAGATGGCTGCCTCGAATGGATATACGGGGTTATCGGTCTTTAACGAAGAGAGCTACATTCACCATATTGGCGAGGTATCCTCTTTGCCCCGACTTTCCGAAGATAGACCATTCGCCGAATTGATGGATTTGATGCTGGGTGGTGGAGCAACTAAAGGGGTGACTTCGGCGAGTGAGAAGTTGAAATTCAACCTTGTGTGTTACAAAGATGGCTCACATTAGGTTGCCGTTGTAAAATCTAAACCTACCAACTCCATAATCAAACAGATAGAGAAGAACTTGAATAGAGCCACCCCTATTGTAGCAGCTACAAGTGGCGCAAAGCGTGTTACTTACGTAGCCCCAATAGAGCTAACCGCCGAGCGACTAATGCAACATAGCACTCTCTCGTTTGCGCAGGAGACAAAGCAGAGAGTCGCCAAAGGCGATATATTCGATGCCCGTGAAGTAGAGTATCTCCCAAGCTACAACAACGGTACCCTACTCACATACGCCACAGCCATAAAAGAGCAAGTATACGCAACTTCACCAAAACTATCGAAGGCAAGCGGAGATATTACGCTAGAGTTGGAAATAGATGCAGATGGCAAGGTCGCAACAAGCCGAGTAACCTCATCGACAAATAAAAAGATCGAAAAGGCAGTCGTAGCTGCAATCCCAAAACTAAATAGCAACTGGAGTGCAGCCAAGATTTATGGGCAGTCGGTGAGGTGTAGTGTCGAGGTGCATATCTCATTCGACAAGGAGTAGGAGGATAAGCTAACTACCCGACAAAAACAAATCAATGAGAGAAAACTCTTTGAGATTTGTTTTTATCGGGTTGTTAGTTCCGCCACTTTGGGCAAAATTAAAAAGAGATTAGCAGCAATGCGTTGATATAATTTGTATTGAGAGTATCAAAATCACCATTGCAATAGGATATACTGTAGCATAAGCGACACTTGGGATATTGCTATCCACCATTGAATCTGCGGCAGCCAATCCCGGAGTACTAGTCATTCCTCCCGTGATTGTGCCTAAAAGATCTAAAAGGCTAATTTTAAAGACACCATATCCAACTGCAACTGCAACAATCATTGGAATAATCGTGATCGCAGCTCCCACTCCGAACAGCAATAATCCACTCTCCTGAAATGTTGCAACAAGGTTTTTACCCGCAGATGTTCCAACCTCTGCCAAAAACAGCAGCAATCCGAGTTGACGCAATAGTTGATTTGCAGGACCAGACATTGACCACAATACAGAACCAGTTTTTCCGATGGCACTCAATATCAAAGCTGTCATCAATATACCTCCTGTTAAACCAGGCGAGAATGACATATCTCCACCGAAATTTATATTCAATTTTCCAAAGAGTACACCAATCACAATACCCATAGCGATAGGGAAAAAATCGGTATCAGACAATCTCTTTGCATCATTTCCAAAGAGGCGAGCCATATTAGCGAGTGCATTTCTTTCGCCGACACACATCAATTTATCGCCAAACTTAAGAGCTAAATCGGGTGATGGTGAGATCACAATACCACTACGACGAACACGAGTGACCGTACATCCAAAATTTCGCTGAAGGTGTAAATCCCCCAATCTTTTATTAACCATGCTCTGTTTTGTGAGTAGCAACGACTCCACAACCTGAGAGCTGTGCCATGGCAATATCAGAAATTCC
>JAWXSU010000124.1:0-5424 GCA_044434245.1 Rikenellaceae bacterium
AAAGTGGTGAATCTGGTGCAGGCTCTCCTGGGATATCGATTGCATCCGAAGTGAATGTTACAGCATCATAATCTGCACTTGGTGCGAAATTCATAGTGTATGTGAATGTCTCATATCCATCCTCCTTAGTGAATGTTGCTGTCTCACCAAGATCTGCCACAAGGATTGGCTCTTTCTCTGATGCACCATAGTTGATAGTGATGCTAACTAGACCCTCTGCATCTGCATAGCCTCCCCAGATCACCGTCACCTCACTATAATCAGCGATATTCAAAGATGTTGTAGCCGTAACTGCCGCTGCCGCTGCTGAGTAAGTATCCTTACCATAAGCAGTCTCTACTGCGACCTCTTGTGCATCTGTGTACTCAACACCACCGATCTCGGTTACTACATAAATTGTATATATCTCACCTACTGTTGCAGAAGTTATTACATAATCACCTGTTGTAGCTGCTTTGATAGCATCCGACTTCTCTGAATTGTAGTATACGTATACATTATCTACACCCTCTGTATATGCCAAATCCCAAGCAACATTAATGCTTGAAACACCAGTGGTATTATCATAAGTTGCCTCTGCTGCTACAGTTGTCGCAACATAAGGAACTGTTAGAGCCGTACCCGCCTTCTCAACATCTGTTCCACCATTTGTAGGGCAGAATGTAGCTGTATATGTAACCTCAGTACCTGCGTCTGCACCCTCCAATGTTGTTGCCGAGATAACACCATCTGCGATAGACGCTGTAGCCTCTGCAGCCACACCTTCAGCCACGTAAGCAATAGTAATACTTTGAAGATCAGCATAAACCGTCTCACCCCATGTAAGGATCAAATCTCCGTCCGATACCGACATATCAGGTGCAGTAACTGCCGCATAAGTGCCATTATCGTAAGCATAAACATCTGTAACCTCTGTAGAGTTAGTTGTCGCACCGAATTGGCTAGCAGCTTGAACATAGATTGTGTATGTTGTACCTGCTGTGATCTCTGCACCTGTAAGGATTGCTGTGTAAACGCCATCAACCTCATCTACTGATGATGCATCAAAATAATCAGTCTCTGTATAGTAGATATATGTATTATTAACATTTACCGCATCCGAGATAGTCCAAGTTACTGTAATCTGTGCTGCACCAGCATCAGAAATAGAAGGAACTGCTGTCACTGAAGATGGAGTAGCTGGAATAACAGCTGCCAAACCTAGATCTTGACCCTCTGTAACCGCCACTTCAACATACTCAACTCCCTTATATGGAAGATAGTATGCCGCATAAGTGAACGTCTCTACTCCACTCTCGAATGGGAAGATTGTTGTAAGCTCCGAAGTCTCCTCTTTTGCTTCACCATTGTATGTAACAACCACATGGTCAAGATCAGTATTAGAGTAGCTCCACACCATTTTCACGCTGCTCACACCCTCATACGAGATAAATGAAACTGCCGCTGTAGGAAGATCCTCCTCTGTGTAAGATGTTGAATCGTAAGCCTTTGCCGATACTGTCTCAGACGCTGAAGATACGATATCCTCAGTAACCTCTGTTGACTCACCAGAATCCTCATCTGTAACTGTTGTAGTCACCTCATTAACCGCAACAAGATAAATGTCATAAGTTGTACCCGCCTCAATAGCGTTATCTGTAGCCGTAAGAGTGATTGTGCTCTCTGCTGCTGTGATCTCAACCTCTGCAGGCTCCTCAGCTCCATAATATACATACACCTTGTCGATATCGTTTAGGCTAGCGTAATCCCAATTAACAGTGATATATGCACCACCATCGCTATATCCCACAACATACTCAACATCTGTCAATGCTGCTGGAACTGCCGCTGGAACTGTCAATGCATCAACTGCACTCTCCTCAATCTCATCGGTAGCGATTGCACCCTCTGGCAAGAATGTCGCTGTGATAGTAATCTCTGTGCCCTCAGCAGCATCTTGTGCAGTCACAGCACGTGGAGACGCCTTAAGATTAAATGACAAATCTGATGTCGCTCCACCATCCGTGTAATATGTCAATTTTGCACTTGTACAATCTGCATCTGGAGTGTTCAACGTGAATGTCACAGTACCGTCAACATTCTCTACCGACTTAAGTGTTGGTACATAATCATCATAAGTTGCATCATCATACACTGTGATCTCGCCGAAGTATGCATCTTGAGCCTCAGCATCCGATGCGAAACCACCAGCCTTAACACTGTGGATTGTAACCTCGTACGTTCCCGCTGCAACACCTGAAATAGTTGCTGTGTTGCCAGCACCTGCCGTGAATGATGTGATCTCCTCTGTCAAGTCACCATAGGTGATAACCACGCTCTCGATCTCGTCAAATGCAGCACCTGCAGCAGGCATCTCCCAAGTAACGATAAATTTCTCCTTACCCACCTGAATAGCCTCTGCTATAGGAGATGCTGGAGCTGAATCTAGCGTGTACTCTGTACCTGCGATCTCAACATAGTCATATCCATCTGCTGGCTTTAGAAGTGCTACGTAGCTCACTGTTGTACCCAAATCTGCATCTGGCAACAATGTTCTCGAGCCAGTAGAGATAGTATTATCGCCAACATACGCTTGAACATAATCGCTAATGTATGACAAATAAACCGAGTCACACTCAGAATTCACCTGTCCCCATGTGATCTCTACACCGCCATCAACTGCAACTGAACTTGCAATCAAAGGTGCTTTACCCGCATAATCTGTAGTGTCGTAAACTGTCACGCTTGCAGATGTAGTCGCTGAGGTCTCTCCCGTTGTTGGGATCAAACCTTGGATCGTTACTGTGTAGTTACCCGAAGTAAGGGCATGACTACCGCTACCCTCGATGATGTAGGTCATTATCTCACCTGGAGTAGTCGCTGTATTTGTTGAGCCTGAGACACCATTGCCCTCCCAAGAGATCTTACACTGAGTAACCTCCGTGTTAGACGTTGGAACGCTCCACTTCAAAACAGCCTTCTCGTTTCCCGCTTGAAGATCCTCGATCGTAGGTATTGACAATACGCCACCACCTACATCATCCGTATCTTCGTCGGTACATGCGCCCAACAAAAGCGCAGCACATGCGAAAATCGCAGTCGATTTTAAAAAGTTTTTCATAGATTTAATTGATTATTGATTGGTTAATTTTTTATTTTTAGTTGTGATACAAAAACATACAATAACAAAAGTAATAAAATTTTATTAAAAAAAACTATTTTACCGTGTAAAATTCTAGTTTTTTCATATTCACAACCATTTGTTACCACCTTTAAAATAGGAGTTCAAACCTTACCCATACCACAAACACAGTAAACAGCAAAAAAGTAAAGAGGAGATCTCTCGACCTCCTCTTTACTTTTACATTACACCTTCATTAGGTGTCTTTTTAACATTTCATCATACTATTGCGCTGCAACTACCTCTACGATAGATGGTGAATCTACTGTTGAGTCAGTACCTGCGACAAAGTAGTAATCATTGATTGTGTATGATGTAACCGCAGCTTGAATAGTCCCAAGAGCAGTAGCAATCGCTGTATTCATGTTTGTAATCTGTGCATTTACACCCGCAATGCTCGATGCATCATAAAGTGTTGTTGCACTCTCCGATGTTGTTGTATCCACCAAACGTGCTGTTGGAGCGCCATCTGTCAATGTGTCATCATCGACATCAACATAGAAACAGTAACTAAAGTTATCATAAGTAACTGTCGATCCTGTCGCACCTGAGACATATCCGTGGCTATTATTACTTACGATTCCCGACAAATCTCCTGTGCTGTAACATCCGTAGAACAATGTTCCAGTTGTTAATGTTCCTACAATACCACCGACACATGTATTGGCTGCTGTTCCAGCAGCTGTGACAGATCCAGTGTTATAACATCCTACAACATATCCACCAGCATCATAACCGATAACACCACCATGTTGACCACCATTTGAGATAGTTGCTCCATCAGGACCCACTGTATCTCCCAAAGTTCCTGCATTAGAACATCCAATTACATAAGCTGATGCATTGTTGTGAGCTGTAACACCACCTGCAGTATAGTCAGTAGTACCAACCCATCCCTCTGCCTCATTGTGGCAATTTGCGATGACACTTGTATTGTAACCTGTGATTCCTCCGATATATCTAGCTGTTGAGTAGATTGTACCAGCATTACCACATCCTACCAACAAACCTGAGTTGTAACCTACGATACCTCCTAAATAGGTTGCTGTAGAGTACAAGTAACCAGTGTTACGACAATCAGATACTGTACCTGCGTTGTTGTAACCTGCAATTCCTGCAAAGTTAGTTGCAGTAGATGTAAGATCCGCAGAGTTAGTACATGCAGTAACTGTACCCTTAGTTGCACCAACAATACCTCCAGCATACGAACCTACCGCATCGAATGTACCACTATTAGAACAATTCGAGATAGTACCTCCACCATTGTCATAACCTACAACTCCACCGAAATAAGTTGTAGAAGAGACAATAGTACCAGCGTTCGAACAGTTATCAACCACAGCCGACGCATTGTTCATATAACCAACAATACCTCCACAGTTAGAAGCTGTTGTAGTAACAGTTGCCTCATTGTAACAATCCGACACTGTACCTGCACCTTGAAGTGTTCCAACAAGACCTCCAACACAATTTTCAGCACCTATAATTGACGCACCACTACCCACAACAGAACATCCTGTAAGAGTTCCTGCATTACAGTTTCCTACAAATGCTCCAACGTTCATTCCGGTAGATGAGATGACTGGATTTCTCAAAGTTAGATTCTTAACTGTTCCCGTTAGTACACCGAACATCGCCTTAAACTCACCACCATCAGTCGCTACAAGGTAAAGACCATTGATTGTATAACCATCTCCATCGAAAGTTCCTGCATATCCAGAACCCCAAACAGATCCAAGAGGTGACCAATTATCCAAATCATCACCATACAAAGTACTTAGGTCGATGTGATCCGTCAATCTAGCATTTAGAGAAAGACTCTTTGTTGCACCTGAATTTTCAAGATCCTCAACAGTATTAAGGAATGCCGCAAGACCATTAGCGTTAGAGATCAACCATGTACCATCAGTATCAATTGTATAACCTGTACCGCTATTGTCTGCCGCTGGGATAGATACCGTAACATCTGTAAAATCACCATCCGCTGTATATACGAATGTTGCATTATATGTGAATGAACTTGCTAGTGTTCCCGAAGCCACTTTAGCATCTGTAAATCCTGCTGCCAATTCATCATAGCTATATGTTGCAACCGTAGTTGAACCAGACAATACATCAACAGTTGAGAGTGCCGAAGAGACATTCTTCCACTTGAAGATAGCTGTTGTTCCAGATACAGATGCCTCAACCTCAGGTTGATTTGCTGGTTCAGTAAAGTAAGCTGCATTGTAAGCTGTCGCTACCGCAGAGGTATACAAAGACTC
>JAWXSU010000125.1:0-5408 GCA_044434245.1 Rikenellaceae bacterium
AGCGTAATCAGTCTTAAAAAATACAAGCTCTAACTTTACTTGTCCGAGAGATTTTGGGTTCTCTTTACCCCTTACATTAATTGAAAACATAGCACATTAGCTTTTATTTGTTAAACTTATATTCAGTGAAAAATGCCCTAAATTTCGAACATCATTTCCCACTACATAAGAATAGGGGTTTTCACCAAAAAGGGGTTATTTTGCTAAACTTTTTTTATTTTAGCCTCAAATCCCGTAAACAAATATTTTGCTAATATGCTATGTTACTTAGAGTTACAATATGCACTACTGTAAACATCTAAAAAGAGGGGTGTCGTAATAATGTCCCCTCTTTTCTGTTAAAATAGCGAGTTGTCACTTTTGAGCTGATATCCCATGTGTTGATAGGCAAGCTCTGTAGCCTCCCGACCACGAGGTGTCCGTTTTAGAAACCCCTCCTTTATGAGGAATGGTTCATAGACCTCCTCTATTGTTCCAGAATCTTCGCCTACAGCTGTGGCTATTGTCCCGAGCCCTACGGGACCTCCTTTGAATTTTTCGATTATTACGTTTAGGATCTTGTTGTCCATCTGATCCAATCCTCTAGAGTCGATGTTTAGAGCCGAGAGAGCAAAGCGAGTAATCTCGATGTCGATATGTCCCTCACCTTTAACCATCGCAAAGTCCCTCACCCGACGCAGCAGAGCGTTGGCAATACGAGGTGTACCACGAGATCGAAGTGCTACCTCCAATGCGGCATCATCATTTATCGAGACACCCAAAATTGATGCGGAGCGTGTGACGATTCCCGAGAGGGTCTTTGCATCATAGTACTCCAAGTGGCACTGTATTCCAAAGCGGGCACGCAGAGGCGATGTCAATAGTCCACTGCGAGTTGTTGCCCCTACCAATGTGAATGGAGGCAGTTCAATCTGTATGGAGCGAGCCGAAGGTCCTTTGTCGAGCACGATGTCGATTTTGTAATCCTCCATTGCGGAGTATAGATACTCCTCGACTATTGGGCTAAGTCGGTGTATCTCGTCGATAAATAAAAGATCACCCTCGCCAAGCGATGTTAGCAACCCCGCTAAATCACCCGGTTTGTCGAGTACAGGACCCGATGTTATCTTGATCTGTGCCCCCATTTCGTGCGCAATGATATTTGCGAGTGTGGTTTTTCCGAGTCCCGGAGGTCCATGCAGCAACACGTGGTCGAGAGAGTCGCCACGCATGATTGCGGCTTTTATAAAAATTTTTAGATTCTCAACAATCTTCTCCTGCCCTGCGAACGAAAGAAGTTCGTGTGGGCGGATCTTTGTTTCAAATTCAAGGTCGCTCTCGGGGTTACGATGTATTGACATGATACCTATATTATATGTATTAAATATCGTCGGATGTTGCTATTGTGTACTCCTCGATATCTCCACCGAGTGTAAGTTGACGGTGGAATGACTCACGGTAAGATATCGTAGATTCCGAACGGCGTAGCCCTAGAGGGCGAATTCTGCTCTGGATTATGTCGTGGAGGTGGCTATTGTTGCGAGCATACACCTTTATTAGAAGGTCGTATGATCCGGTTGTGAAGTGGCACTCCACAACTTCGGGGATCAAGCGGATCTTCTCGACAACAGCCTCGACGTCGCATTCTGGGTCGAAATAGAGGCTCACGTAAGCGCAAGTTTCATACCCTATCTTGTTGACATTCAGCGTAAACTGAGACCCGGTGATAACATTGTTAGCCATCAACTTTTGGATACGTTGATGGATTGCAGCACCCGATACATTGCATATACGAGCCACTTCGAGGAACGATATGCGAGCATTGTTTGATATGAGCCTGAGGATTTTGTTATCCAACTCGTCAAGGTTATTCTCTTCGATAGTCATAATCTGAGTATTTATTTTCAACAAAAATATGCAATTTTATTGAATTATAAAAATATTTCGCCATTTGGTGTAAATTATATATCGTTTGGGCATTTTGGCTTACAATTTTATATTTTTAAAATTTCTAACTAAATTGCTTATGTGAAAATTGCAAAAAAATATTTGCTTAAGCCCTATCTTTGTGTCGTGAGGGAGGAGTTAACGGGGTTGCGGATCTTGTAACTTCTACATTTCACGAAGATTAGTTGATCCGAAACGGTCAAAAAAAGTTCTTTGAATTTTTCATATGAAATTTACATTTTTCAATCTCTTTATAAAAAGAGGGTGCGATATTTCTTAGTGTCGAAAAAAAATGCTAATTTTGTGCGACTAATTGTATTATATAAAGGGTAATGATATTAATAAATTCACAATTTCTGAAGGTGGCTCGTAATGAGGTACAAGATCGTATAGATCAAAAGGTGAATGTCTTTAGTAGAGTGAACCCCCAAGTTGCTCTTATAAGGCTTGATAGTGGCGATGTTGTGAGACCTATCGCTTCGTGTGTTGTGGAGTCCATGAGCAAAGCAATTTGCGAGATGGGTCAAGAGGATGGTTTCAAGGGTCGAGGACCTATTGAAGGTTATGATTTCTTGATTGATGCAATTCTGAAAAACGATTATAAGAGTCGTAAAATTAAAATTAGCCGTGACGAGGTTTTTATAAACCATGGAGCAAAAGAGGATTTGGGCGCAATAGGCGATATTCTATGTCGTGATGTCCGAATCGCAGTTGTAGACCCTGTGTTTCAAACCTTTGTTGAATCGAACGTTATTGGTAACAGAGCTGGAGACTTAGATGGAAATTTGCAGTGGAGCCACTTGGTTCACCTAGATTGCAAAGCCGAAAATGGTTTTATGCCCGAGTTGCCTTCTGTGCGTCCCGATGTTATTTACCTCAATTATCCCAACGACCCGACAGGTTGCGTAATGACACGCAAAGAGTTGGAGAAGTGGGTTAGGTATGCATCTCAAAACAATGCTTTAATTTTGTTTGATGCAACCTATGAGTCGTTCATCTCAGATCCCGATATACCACGAAGTATATACGAGATCAAAGGGGCTCGCAAGACAGCGATCGAAGTTAGAAGTTTTTCGAAAAATGGCGGTTTCACCGGTCTGCATTGCGGATATACGGTGATCCCAAAAGATATCGAGGGGTACTCGTTCAGTACAGATCGACATGCACCCCTCAACGTTCTTTGGCGTAGACGACAAGAGATTAAAAATTACTCACCTGCTTATGTTATTCAACGTGGTACAGAGTCGCTATTTACCGAAGAGGGACAGATAAGTGTCCAGGAAAATGTAAGTTATTATATGAAAAATGCGTCGATGCTTCGCGATGCACTCTCGCAAACCAGACTTAAATTCTGGGGCGGTGTTAACTCACCCTACATTTGGGTTGAGTCTCCGTATGAGAGTTCATGGAAGTTATTCGACAAGTTACTTAACGAATGTCATATAGTATCTTCACCTGGCGAGAGGTTTGGCTCTCATGGTAGAGGTTTTGTGAGGTTAAGCGCATTTGCTGACCAAACAAAGGTGATTATGGCATCAATTCGAATATCTGATTTAGATATTTAGAATTTTAACAGTGACTATTTATTAATGTGTGGTAACTCGGATTTCCCGGGCGAGGAGCTATACGTATATATATGGTAATAGGTTAGAAAAGTTGTTTAATTTTAATAAAAAGGTTAGTATTATGAAAGCTAGAAAATTTTTACTAGGTCTTGTGGCATCAGTTATGTCACTTTCAGTAGCTCCAGTGATGGCAGCAGAGTTAGAGGCATCAGCAGGTGTTGATGTAGTTAGTTCTTACGTATGGCGTGGAATGTATCAAGGTGCAGGAGCAGCAATCCAACCAGGAATGGGAGTTTCTTTGGGTAACTTTACTTTGGATGCATGGGGAAGCACATCATTCTCTTCTATTACAGAGATCGCATACCCATCAGCACACAAGGAGTTGGATTTCACATTGGGTTATTCTGTTGGCGGTTTCTCTATTGCATTGACAGATTATTGGTGGTCTGGTGAGGGTGCATCTTATTTTGCAAGTGATGCTCACATGTTGGAGGTAGCTTTGGGTTACACATTCGGAGACTCTTTCCCATTGTCAATCGGTGTATCTACAATGATTTGTGGTGCAGATAAAGCAAGTTTCTATAAGGAGGATGGATCAGCAAACGATCAAGCATACTCAACTTACATCACTTTGGATTATCCATTTGCGATTGGCGACGTAGATGTTAATGCAAACATTGGTTTAACTCCAGCAGCAGGTATGTACTCAGGTTATGATGAGGCAGGTGTATGTTCAGTAGGTCTTACATTCTCATATGATTTGGTTAAGTCAGACAAGTTCTCACTTCCAGTATTTGTAGACACATCATTCTCTCCAATCCAAGACAACGCTTATATAGTAGCAGGATTCTCATTCTCACTCTAATAAATCACTCAAAGATTTAAGGATATGAAAAAAATTGAAGCAATCATCCGTAAGACGAAGTTCGAGGATGTAAAAGAGGCCCTCTATGAGGCGGGAATCGAATGGTTCTCTTACATGAATGTACGTGGCGTAGGTAAATCACGTCAAGAGCGTATCTACCGTGGTGTAGTATACGATACAAGCTACATCGAGCGTATCATGCTCTCAGTTGTAGTGAGAGACATGAATGTTAAGCCAACAGTTGATGCAATCATTAGCGCAGCACAATCTGGCGAGGTAGGTGATGGACGTATCTTCATCAGCACAGTAGACGACACAGTAAGCATCCGCACAGGAAAAGCTGGTGACACAACACTTTACACTGAAAAATAAGAGGAGGATAAGACAATGGAAGAAATGGCAACAGTAGCACAAATCGGTGAACTAGCAAAAGCACTCGATACAGTATGGATTCTTTTAGCGGCGATGCTTGTGTTCGTTATGCAAGCAGGTTTCGCAATGGTTGAGTCAGGTTTTGCACGTAGCAAGAATACAGCAAACATCTTGATGAAGAACCTTTTGGACTTCTCGGTAGGTTCAATCTTGTTCTGGGCAGTAGGTTTCGGTATCATGTATGGTTCTGGAATGTTTGGATCAGTTGATTATGATGGATTTGAGGGAAACATCCCAGATATGGCAGATATGGCGTTCCAAACAATGTTCTGCGCTACAGCAGCAACAATCGTATCGGGAGCCGTTGCAGAGCGTACAAAGTTCTCAGCTTATTTGATGTACTCAGTAGTAATTTTCGCAGTGATCTATCCAATTTCAGGATCATGGTCATGGGGAGGCGGTTGGTTGTCAACTTTGGGTGAGACCCTATTTGGCAACGACGCAGCAAACTTCAACGACTTCGCAGGTTCTGCAATCGTTCACTCTGTAGGAGGATGGTTGGCATTGGCTGGAGCAGCAATCGTAGGTCCACGTATCGGTAAGTATACTAAGGATGGTAAAGTACGTGCGATCCCAGGACACAACATTACAATCGCAGCACTTGGAGTATTCATTCTTTG
>JAWXSU010000126.1:0-5388 GCA_044434245.1 Rikenellaceae bacterium
TACTTTTAGAGCATACAGTGGGAATTTACCCCCTGTATGCTCTAAAAGTACTGCCACAAAACGCTCCATAGAGCCAAATGGTGCACGGTGAATCATAATCGGGCGGTGGAGTTTATCGTCTGATCCTTTGTATGTTAGGTCAAATCTTTCTGGCAAGTTGTAATCCACTTGGATTGTTCCCAACTGCCACTTACGACCGATCGCATCCTTAACCATAAAGTCGAGTTTTGGACCATAGAATGCCGCCTCACCCAACTCAACAGTTGTATTGAGACCCTTCTCTGCTGCAGCTGTGATAATCGCCTGCTCCGCCTTAGCCCAATTCTCGTCCGAGCCGATATACTTCTCGGTATTGTTAGGGTCACGCAATGAAATTTGTGCTGTATAGTTGTCGAACTTCAATGTTCTGAAGATGTATAGAACGATGTCGATAACATTCTTAAACTCATCCAAAAGTTG
Source organism: Rikenellaceae bacterium (assembly GCA_044434245.1). Lineage (GTDB taxonomy): Bacteria > Bacteroidota > Bacteroidia > Bacteroidales > Rikenellaceae > Alistipes. Next base: position 460 of record JAWXSU010000126.1, read on the forward strand.
ATCTGGACGTACAAACATGTGAGCATCATCTTGAGTAAATCCACGCACACGAGTTAATCCATGCAACTCTCCTGTCATCTCGTAACGATATACATTTCCAAACTCCGCCAAACGGATTGGAAGATCTTTGTACGAACGAGGCTTAAATTTGTAGATTTCGCAGTGGTGAGGGCAGTTCATTGGACGCAACAAGAACTCCTCATTTTCGTCGGGAGTGTGAATTGGTTGGAATGAATCCTTACCATATTTTGCGTAGTGACCCGAAGTGACATACAACTCTTTATTACCGATCACTGGTGTCATAACTTGCTGGTATCCATACTCTTTCTGCACGCCACGAAGGAATCCCTCCAATCTATCACGAAGAGCTGCACCCTTAGGTAACCACAATGGTAAACCTTGACCTACACGTTGCGAAAAAGCGAATAGCTCCATCTCCTTACCCAACTTGCGGTGGTCACGTTTCTTCGCCTCCTCCATCATCGCTAAGTACTCATCCAACATCGACTTCTTAGGGAACGAGATACCATATATGCGAGTAAGCATCTTATTCTTCTCATTTCCACGCCAATATGCTCCCGCTACTGATGTCAATTTAATAGCCTTTATATGACCCGTGTGTGGAATGTGAGGTCCACGACATAGGTCTGTGAATGAGCCATTTGTGTAGAACGAGATAGTTCCATCTTCCAACTCATCTATCAACTCTGTTTTGTAGATCTCGCCCTTATCGCCAAATATTTTGAGCGCATCACACTTCGCAACTTCGGTGCGTGTTAGCGACTCTTTTTTGCGAGCGAGCTCAATCATCTTAGCTTCAATCTTCACCAAATCTGCCTCCGTGATTGTCTCTGGAGAGTCTACATCGTAGTAGAATCCGCTCTCGATAGCGGGACCTATTCCGAACTTAATACCCGGATATAGTTCAGTTAGAGCCTCCGCCAAAAGGTGTGACGAGGTGTGCCAAAAGGCGTGTTTACCCTCCTCATCGTCCCACTTGAAGAACTTGATTGAGGCATCCTCATTGATTGGGTAAGACATATCTACAGTCTCACCATTGATTGATGCAGCGAGGCAGTCAGCAGCTAAACGAGGGCTGATACTCTCCGCAACACCAAATGCTGTTGTCCCTGCTTCGAACTCACGAATTGAGCCATCAGGAAAAGTTACTTTAATCATCTCTTTATTTTTATAATTTATTCCCCTTTGTGAAGATCTCTTCCACAATTACGAGACGAAATGAGATCTCCCCAAAAAAGAGTTAAGATTTTAATGTTCTGTCTTTGGCAGGTTTAGATCTTTCACCGACATATCTCTGTGCGATTTCTCTCGCTCGGCATGTTGTAATGGATTCATCGACATCTTGGCATATCGGCGGCGTGACTCCACGATATCAATCGCCATGTATAGTGCCATGCGCATCGAGCCTGGATCGGCGACCCCCTTGCCTGCAATATCATACGCAACACCATGGTCTGGCGAGGTACGTACCGCTGTAAGTCCAGCTGTAAAGTTCACACCATCAGGAGATAGAGCTTTGAATGGAATCAAACCTTGGTCGTGATACATCGCTAACACGGCATCAAACTTCTTGTACCCTCCGTTTGAAAATAATCCATCTGCAGCGTATGGGCCAAAAGCCATAACACCTTGTGCATAAGCCTCTTTTATCGCTGGGATTATAATTGTTTGTTCATCATCTCCCAACAATCCACCATCTCCCGAATGGGGATTGAGTGCCATCACACCAATGCGAGGTTCTACGATCGAGAAATCTTTGATGAGTGTTTGACGCAGACGCAACAAGTCATCTACGATCATCTCCTTTGATATTGCACCGCTCACCTGAGCAAGAGGGATATGTTTTGTCACAAGCCCCACACGAAGCAACTCGCTACACATCATCATCATATCATTGCCTTCGAACATTGAGTTCATAAACTCCGTGTGTCCTGTATGTTGGAAACCTTCGCATTGAACACTCTCTTTGTTGAATGGAGCTGTCACAATACCATCCAAAATTCCCGACTTAAGCTCCTCTGCCGCCTTTGTGAGGGCATCCACTGCCGCCAACCCTGCTGCAGGTGTTGCCACTCCCACTTTGATTTCGAGGTTTGGGTCTCCCACCTCTACCAAATTCACACGCCCCTTTTGAGCATCACGTGCCGACTGCACCACATTGAATTTGATTGTGTCAAGTTCAGACAATCCCTTCTTGTAGAACTCTGCACACTTTGCTGAGCCATAAATAATAGGAGTACAAAGCTCCGTGATACGACTATCCGAAAATATTTTGAGAATCAACTCCCATCCAATTCCGTTGGTGTCACCTTGGGTGATACCTATCTTTAATTTTTGTTCTGCCATCTTTAGAGTCTAATTTATTAAGAATCTGTCACTCCACTTCACTCTTTTTGCACTCTTTACATGGCTGTTGTTATACGCCTTGCATAAAAAAGAGAAAATTAAACAGATTCTTTTACTGTAAATATTCAGCGAAGTTAATATTTTTTTCGGGGATCTCCTATTAATAACTAGAATTTTTCATCTCGATAATTGTAGTTATTGCGCAGTGTCTCAAAATCAGCCGCTCTGCTTTTGAGCATTTTGCCCTCCGCCACGATATCCATGTGTCCGCCAATCAGCCCCTTCATCTCCTCCCACGATATTTTTCGTGGCAAGACTCTCTCCACCTCGGGATACCATCTCCAGATGGGCAAAGAGAAGTTTTTGGCAATATCACTCACTACAATAGCCGAGCCATTCGCCTTTCCTTGTTTGGAGTATCCTGCGATGTGGAAAGTCGAGATCAATGTTTTTTGGAGTAGCTCCTCACATATCGTAGGCTCATTTTCCCACACGTCGAGTGCGCACTCTACCCCCGACTGCAAAAGATCTTCGCTGCGGATCACCTCGCCTCTTGATGTGTTTATCACAACGCCACCACTCATGAGTTCCAATATTTCACGATCTACAAAGTGATATGTTGAGTCGTTAAGTGGAGTGTGAAGTGTCAAAATATCAGCCTCTTGCGCCACTTCTCGAAGCGATTTAAACTCACCAGACCCCTCGCTTTTTGCACGAGGTGGATCACAACATATAACCTTAAAACCCCACAACTGACAATACTCTCTAATTAGAGACCCCACATTTCCGACACCCACAACACCCACACATTTTTGAGATGGAACCCATCCTTGTGTGTCGCTCAGAAAGGCGAGTGTAGCAGCCACCCAATGTAGCACGGCACGAGCATTGCACCCCGCAGCCGATGTAACCTTTATATTGTGGCTAAAGCAGTAATCTAGATCTATGTGGTCGAAGCCAATGGTTGCGGTGGCGATATGCTGCACCTTCGATCCTGCGAGTAGATTTTCGTTACATTTGGTGCGTGTGCGGATAATTAGTGCATCGGCATCCGCTACCATAGATGGCGTAATATCTCCCCCTAAGCAATATACAACCTCGGCAAAAGGTTCAAAAACACCTTTGATATATGGTATGGCACTATCAATAACGATCTTCACTACTAACTTTTTTTATTTATAATGGGGCAAAGATACCATTAATATCTTAGGATGGTACGTAATCCTATTTATTTTTGTTACATTTGCACTATAATTAAGTTTTAGACGATGAATCTAAATGATTTTAACCCCAATGGAGTTGGTGTAGATAATGGATCATATTTCGGGCTTCCGTGCGATGTGGAGAGTTCTCGTGTGGTGCTGATATCGGCACCATGGGATGTCACGGTGTCGTATGGCGCAGGCACAGCTTTTGCCCCTGATGCGATTATCGAAGCGTCAACACAACTCGATCTCTATGACCCCTCAGCCCCCGATGCATGGCGTGAGGGAATTGCTACGGCTGCGGTAGATTACTCAATACAGGAGATGTCGCAGGCTCTGCGCAAAGATGCTGTACGCATTATCGACCACCTCGAAGAGGGGGGAGCGTTGAGCGATTTTGTGATTTCCAGAAAACTCAAACGTGTGAATGAGGGCTCAGTGAAGTTAAATCAAAATATATACAACCAAGCTATTAAGCTGCTCAAAGAGGGCAAAATTGTTGGTCTTGTCGGAGGTGACCACTCCACACCTTATGGCTTGATACGAGCTGTGGGTGAGTGTTATGCGGAGTTTGGGGTTTTGCATATCGATGCTCATTGTGATTTAAGGGTTGCGTATGAGGGGTTTGAATTCTCGCACGCCTCGATTATGCACAATGTGTTGAGAGATGTAGAGCAGATCTCGAAGATCGTAGAGGTTGGAGTGCGAGATTTTTGTGATGACGAACTAAAGGTGGCGAGTGAATCTGATAGGGTAGAGATGTTTGACGATGTGACCCTCTCTCGCGAAAGATTTGAGGGGGTGACGTGGGCGCAGCAGTGTCAACGTATAGTTGATGCACTGCCTCAAAATGTATATGTGAGTTTCGATATTGATGGTCTTGCAATGAACTGCTGCCCACATACAGGCACTCCAGTTCCGGGAGGATTGGCGTTTAATGAGGCGGTCTATTTGTTGGAGATGGTGGTGAAGTCAGGGCGCAAAATCATAGGTTTTGATGTTGTGGAGGTGACACCATCACAATACGAAAGAGTCGATGCAATCGTCGGAGCAAGAATTCTATATAAACTCTGCGGAGTGGCAATAATGTCGAACCCAAAGAGGACACAATTATAAATTAAATATAGGGAGAAAATAGAGCTCCCCTGAAAATAAGTAGTGAAAAACAATTATTGCCATATTTTTAATAGCACTCTTGGAGCGATATTTTTCACTATTAAATCTCAATGTAAAACCACTATAGTAGTGCAAAATAATTATTGTCATATTTTTAACAGCACTCTTGGAGCGATATTTTTAACTTTTAAATCTCAATGTAGAACCACTATATTTTCAATTCAACAGCAAAAAATCTCAT
>JAWXSU010000127.1:0-5269 GCA_044434245.1 Rikenellaceae bacterium
ACGCCTCTGCGAGATCTTTTCGACAACTCTAATTTCAATAATGTCAATGAACATTCTGGTTATAGTGAACCAAATTTATTTAATTTTTAAGCTGTCCTGTTTTTTAGTGGACAGTAGTGGTGTAAACACTTAAAAAACAATACAAAACAATTATGGAAAATTTATTGACACAAATTAAGGAGCAAATAGAGATTTTCGAGTCAAATGCTCAAGCTCAAGTTGAGAAGGGTAACAAGGCTGCAGGAACACGCGCTCGTAAGGCTGCACTTGAGATCTCAAAGCTCATGAAGGATTTTCGTAAAGCGTCTGTAGAGGCAACAAAGTAATTCGAATGTTGCATACTACGGAGTAAGCTAACGATTTTTTCGCAAATAAAGAGCAACCTTTTTTTGAAGGTTGCTCTTTATTTAAGTAGTGCAAAATAATTATTGGTGTATTTTTAAGAGTGCTATTGGAGATGAGATTTTTTGCTATTGAATTGAAAATATAGTGGTTCTACATTGAAATTTAATAGTGAAAAATATTGCTACAAGAGTGCTATTAAAAATATGGCAATAATTATTTTACACTACTTAAAGGGGTAATGTGGTCAAAACCCAGCTATTTGTGTAAAAAAGTTATTCTTATTTTCTTCCCTCAGATTGTCCGCCTCGTGGTTTTTGATCTTCAGCTCGTTTATCTGATTCCGAAACTATTCTTTCACGCATACGACGCTCTACGTTATACATCTTAAGTATTTGGTCAGAAGATAGTATCTCTTTGAATTTGTAGTAATATTCACGTTTCAATTCTGTACTCTTCTCTGCCATATCGAATATTTCGAGGATCTGCGCCTCAATCTCAGCCTCTGTTGGTTTTTGAGATTTTTGAGAGTCGTTACCACCACCCCTTCGTTGTGGTTTGGGTTGTAGAGCTTCGCTCTTCTGTGCATATTCGGTATATAGTTTGGTGAAATCGGCAACTCTACTCTCCTCTACTTGAAGTTGTTTAATTAACACCTGCGTTTGAAACTCCAGGAAGTTACCATCCGGATGATTCGGACGTTGCTGCTGCTGATTCTGAGCCGAAACAGATAGCGTGACTATAGCCATCACCAATAATAAAATAATCTTTTTCATACTACTCATTTGTTGGAAGTGTTAAATAAAAATCATCTTGCGATGAGGTATTGCTCAATAAATATGCCAATTCATCATCACTAATACTACTGAAATATGCATCCATACTAGCATCTAAATTATCGCTTACGAGGTAGCCCATATCTTTTGAAGAGGATTTGTAATCAACATTTTCGACAACAAACAACCCTATCATCAACGATGCTGCCGCAGCCGCCAATGGCACTAACAATCTTAACATTGGAGTCTTTATAATCTTTTTAGATTCCAACTCTTTAACTATCTTGCGATCCTCATGCTCTGCTTTTTCGAGCATCTCTAGTTGGAAGTTTGCGAAAAACTCCTCCGAAGGGGCCTTGTATGGCATCCTCTTTCCAATCTTATCTACATCAAACTCTTTCATAGCTCTACTTGAATATTATTTTGTACATACTCTTTTATCTTTCCACTTGCGTAATGGTAATTTGTCTTTAGTGTTGAGACGCTACTGTTAGTTATTGTAGCGATCTGTTCATAACTAAGTTCATCATAATACCTAAGGTTAAATACCACTCTTTGTTTTTCGGGCAGTGCAAGTATTGCTTTTTGCAGCGTCGCCTCTGCCGATGATAAATCTATCCCCTCCTCCGCCTCAAATAGGTTTATTAGTCTACTTTTATCGTCATAGGATTGAATGTCGAGTCTCTGCTTTTTGCAATATCTTATCGCTTCATTTGTTGCGATTCTATATATCCACGTCTTAAGCGATGATTCTCGTTTAAATCCCCCAATACTCCTATATACATTAATAAAGCACTCCTGCATCACATCCTCAGCATCTTCATGACGAACAACCATACGCCGTATATGCCAATATATAGGCTTACTGTAGAGCTCCATTATGAGTACAAAAGCCTCTTGACGTCTATCATCGCTGTCAAGGAGCTTGAATATCTCTATTTCCTGATCGTTTGCCATTTATGTGGTGGTTCTTAATTTTGCTTTCAATTAGTTAGACCCTATATATATGTAAAAGTTAAATCAGAAAAAATAATATTTTTTTCACCTTTAATTTTAACTTTCTCCATCTTTTGATCTCTATACAGTTGAACTCGCTTGAAAGAGTCGATAAACAAAGGAACTAATTTTTAACTTATAAAACAATAAAAGTTATGAAAACTTTAAAATTAACAGCAGCTTCAGTAGCATTGCTATTTTCGGTATTTACATTGAGTGCTCAACCTCAAGGTGGTCAACAAGGCGGCGGTCGTCCTCAACAGGGAGGTCAGCGTGGTGGTCAAAAGGAGATGATCTCGGCTGAGAAGATGGCCGAAATTAAGACCGACAAGATGGATCAAGTTTTGGAACTATCCGATTCTCAAGAGAAGAAGATATATGCTCTAAACCTCGATGCAGCAAAGGAGGCAGTAGAGATGCGTGAGGCACAAAAGGCTGAACGTGAGGCTAAGATGAACGAGCGTGGCGAGAAGAAGGAGTCAGCACAAAAACCAGAGCGTCCATCTCAAGAGCAGATGAAAGCTAAGCAAGAGGAGATGAAGGCTAAGCGTGAAGAGATGAAGGCTAAAAAAGATGCTAACGAGTTGGCTATCATGAAGATTCTAGATGACGAGCAAAAGATTAAATTTGCAAAGATGCTAGCTAGAGAGGAGATGAGAAGAGCTCCACAACAAGGTGGTAAGATGCAACAAGGTCAAGGTCGTCCACAACAAGGTGGTAAGATGCAACAAGGTCAAGGTCGTCCACAACAAGGCGAGAAAAAGCAAGGTGAGAAACCAGGACAACGTCCACAACCAAAGAAGAGTGTGGAGACAACAGAGGCACAAGCAGAGTAGGTGTTGTGCCGCATTAAATTGCCTTTTTATTAAGGGTTTGATTTATATATTTTAAGTGGGTGTCCCCTCGGAAGTTATACTTTCGAGGGGACAATTTTTATCACTTATTAGAATCTATTTTCAAATAAAGAGTTTGCCGCAAGCTATAACTCCAAATCTCCACCAAACACCTCGTGCCAAGGTAGTCCAGCCTCTCCCAAACGCTCCATGAATGGATCTGGGTTAAACTCTTCGACGTTGTAGACACCAGCACCACTCCATATTCCTTTGGCAAACATCTCGGCACCTAGTGCTGCGGGAACTCCCGTAGTATAGCTCACCGCCTGTGTTCCTGTCTCTGTGAATGCAGCCTCGTGGTCGCAGTTGTTGTAGATATAATATGTTATCTCCTTTCCATCCTTCACACCTCTGATACGGCAACCAATAGATGTCTCACCGTGGTAGTTCTCGCCCAGCGATTTAGGATCTGGAAGTACAGCCTTAAGGAATTGGATAGGGACAATCTCCACACCATTATATATAATAGGGTCAATACGAGCCATTCCGATATTCTGAATAACACGAAGGTGAGTAAGGTACTCTTGACCAAATGTCATCCAAAAACGAGCACGTTTGAGGGTAGGGAAATTTTTGACCAATGACTCCAACTCCTCGTGATAAATAAGGTATGACTCTCTCTCTCCGATATTTGGATAGTTCAAAGGCTTGTGAATTTGATGAGGTTCAGTTACCACCCACTCCCCATTTTCGAAATATTTACCCTCTTGAGTAACCTCACGAATATTGATCTCTGGATTGAAGTTTGTAGCGAATGCCATTCCATGGTTTCCGGCGTTGCAATCCACGATGTCTAGGTAGTGAATCTCGTCGAAGTGGTGTTTTGCAGCGTATGCCGTAAATATAGATGTCACCCCGGGGTCAAATCCACAACCTAGAATTGCAGTTAGCCCTGCCTCTTTGAATCTCTCTTGATATGCCCATTGCCACGAATATTCGAAGTGTGCCTCATCCTTAGGCTCGTAATTTGCGGTGTCTAGGTAGTTGCAACCGCACTCCAAGCAAGCATCCATTATTGTTAGATCCTGGTATGGAAGAGCTACATTTATCACGATATCGGGTTGAAATGCTCTGAATAGTTCGCAAAGTTCTGGGACACTATCAGCATCTACCTGCGCAGTTTTTACTCTCTGTGCGCCAATCGCTGCGGCAATAGCGTCGCATTTAGATTTGGTACGACTTGCCAACATAACATCGGTGAAGATGGGGTTTGCAGCTACTTTATGCGCTACAACAGTGCCGACACCGCCAGCACCAATAATCAAAGCTTTACACATGGATTAAACTATTTATAATGTCAATTTGAGGGCAAAGATATAAAAATTATCAGAATTTATTTATACCTTTGTCTATTATTTTACTGTTGTAACTATGGAAATTAAAGGTCTAAGACGTCGTGTAACGATCGGATTTATGAGTATTGCAGGTCTGCTGTTCTTGTCGGGAATGCTCTCATTTTTTGAGCTAAACACCCTTAGTGACGATACGGATTTGATCCTTCGTGCCAACAAACGCAATATGGAGTTGTCGAGAAGTATGCTCCATTCGTTGCAGACACAAAACTACGCTTTTGTTCAGATCATAGCCTTTGGTGACCGAGACTTGGATTCGATATGCCTTGCGAGTGTGTCGTCGCTCGAAAATACTATACGTGAGGCGAAGGCGGAGGGTGATGCAATGGATCAGATTCTGGATTCGATGATGGTATCCGTTACCGCACTTCGATCGGTGAGTGAGGAGCTTCTCGCATCGCAAATTGTGGCGGTAGATTCTATATCAAACGAAAGTATTTTATTGAGTAGTGACCGAGATCTATATTTAGATTATCAACCCATATACAACTCGATGTTGAACTCTATAGATCAATACCTAAATACATCACAAAATATTTTGGCACCACGAGCTGAAAGTTTGCACAACAATGCATATCGTGCTGTGACTCCGGTGTTTATATCGCTTGTGGTGATGATCGTGATTGTGTTATTGCTCTATTATTTCATGTTGCTGTATTGTGTTAATCCTATTGTTGCGATGAACAAATCGCTATCTGATTATCTTGCATTCAAAATCCCATTCGCACCCAAGTGCGAGTGCCGAGACGAAGTAAAGGAGCTCAAAGAGGGGGTTGAGTTGATGATAAAACAATCAAAAAAACTTAGTAATTAATCGGTTGCGTTATGAGGTTAAGTGTAGTTTTCAGATACATGGGAGTCGTGATGCTCTTTTTGGCACTCGCTATGGCGGTGTCAAAAAGAGCATCAC
>JAWXSU010000128.1:0-5245 GCA_044434245.1 Rikenellaceae bacterium
TAGAGAGTTGTAGCTAGAGTAAAGCCAACCCATTTATTAGCAAAAAATGCCTTTATCTTATCCATTTTCCTATCCTTTTACTTCAACATATCCTCCATCGAGTAGACACCCTCCTTGCCACACAAGAACTCCGAGGCTATGACTGCTCCGTAGGCTAACGTACTGCGATTCTTAATGGTATGTTTAAGCTCAAGAATATCATCTGCAGATGCGTATGTCACAGTATGAGTTCCGGGAACTTCACCCTCTCTGATTGAACGAATATTTATCTGCTCATCACTTGGGGTTTGGTCATTCACCCAGCCACTCTTCGTGTCGAGATTCTCAATCAACCCCTCGGCAATAGTGATTGCTGTTCCACTTGGAGCATCCAATTTATGGATATGATGGATCTCTTCGACCTCCACTGCATAACCGTCGAATTTGTTCATCAACTCTGCCAACTGCTTGTTGATCCTAAACATAAGGTTCACACCCAAACTATAATTCGAGGCATAGAACATTCCACTTTTATTCTCCGCACACAGAGCCTTAAGTTCGTCGAAACGATCCAACCAACCCGTAGTTCCACTCACAACTGGAGTCTTAGCCTCTATACATGTTACCAGATTTGCATACGCCGTAGATGGTGTTGTAAACTCTATCGCCACATCTATATCAGCCAAATTTTCAGCGTTTAGATCTGCGCTATTATCCATGTCGATAATTAACGGCACGGTGTGACCACGTTGAAGTAAAATCTTCTCGATCTCGTGACCCATCTTACCATATCCTATGATTGCAACTTTCATTATTTTTAATTTTAAATTTGTGACAAATATATTTTGACAAAGATAGAATTTTTTTATTACTTTTGCAATATGAGATATTTTATAGAACTAAGCTACAAAGGGAAAAATTACTGCGGATGGCAGCGACAAAACGATGAACCTACGGTACAAGGTGCGATAGAAAAGGGGCTCTCCACTCTGCTCAGAGCACAAATTCAGATCACCGGAGCGGGTAGAACCGACACCGGCGTGCATGCATCATTCTACGTTGCCCACTTTGACGTGGAGTCCGAAATTGGTGATTGCGATTTTTTACGTTATAAACTAAATATTATTTTACCCGAAGATATCGCCATCGCAAAGATTTATAGCGTAGCAAGCGATTCTCACGCTCGATTTGATGCTAAACAACGAGAGTACACATATTATATATGTCGTCACAAAAACCCCTTCTCTCGAGAGTCATCTTGGCAATATTACGTAGATTTGGATATGGAGGCGATGAATCGTGCTGCCGAGAAACTCCTCATACACTCCGACTTCACATCCTTCGCTAAACTTAACTCCAACAACAAAACCAACATCTGCAAAATATCTCACGCTAAGTGGCATACCCCCAATCAAAATGAGATGATATTTACAATCCGTGCAGATAGATTCCTTCGTAATATGGTACGAGCAATAGTCGGCACACTTGTCGATGTGGGACGAGGAAAATACTCTCCCGAAGAGTTTGAAGCAATTATTACAGCACAAGACCTATCTAAATGTAGTGCCGGAGCTCCTGCTCAAGGGCTATTTCTTAGCGACATAAAATATTAATCCTTCATAAAAACACCCCATTCAAGTCTCTGTGTTTGACCTAAATGGGGTGTTTCAAAATTTATGTTATCGACGATAACGCTCTCTCTCGTACAAATATTGACGTCGGTGACCCTCACGCTGCATCGCTTTTAACTTCTCTCGACGACGATTATATTTGAATTTATCCTTAAACTTATCATTATCGTAATCCAAAGGTACATCCGTCGGGTTGACTATCATCCCTTGCGTATCCTCTTCAATTAGTATGTAGTAGTTGTTTTGTACCATCTCCGTAGTTGGTTTCGCACAACTCTTTGTTAAGGTGCGTCTCTCAACAACTCTCCACGAATTATACTTCACGCACAACTCCACACAACGCATCGGAGGTAATATCACACTCTTCATATAGTTCCACGACTCGGGCATTCCCTTTAATCGTGACTCAATCTGCATTGGCGGCTCCCCACTCTTTACGAGCGACAAGACTGCATCTTTGTTGGGGATAGATGACTCCATTACTGCCGTCTGAGTTGCCGACCACTTTAAAGCATCAGCTGTCGTTGTTCCGCTATAACTCTCCATTGCACAACTCTTATCGAGGTATTGACGGAAATCTTGCGCTCGTGCCATAGCCAACTTCTGATTCGCTGAAACTGAACCATCTGGTGAGGCGTAACCCACAACATTTACAGAGGTGATCGTTTTCATGGTATCACTTTGCAACTCTGCAAGAAAACTCTTCAGTCCCTTAATCTCCTCTGCATTACTATCATACGTCGAAAGTAGTCGTGAGAGGTTAATCTTGTAGCGCACCGAAAATTCATCATTGTCACCGCTGCTCTCTTTTACCAAATAGCGACTCACCGTGTAGTCACCCTGTGTGCTCTGTGATAAGAGTTTCGCATCTGTCCCAACTCCTGCCTGGCTACTCTGTCTCTGAGCAAATGAACTCGACACTAGAGAAATAGCCACAATTAGTGTAGTAATCTTTTTTTTCACGTTTTCGTAGTTTAAATGTTTGTACTACCCTAAAAAAAGCAATTACCGTACCGAAAAATATTTTATCTCTTCTGTGAGTCGAGACCTCTACCATATACAAAATGGAGTGCCACATCTACGTAGCACTCCATTTATATATGTCGAGTAATACTCTATCCCAAGAATGACAACAAGATACCTGCTGCAACAGCAGATCCTACAACTCCCGCAACATTGGGACCCATAGCATGCATCAACAGATAGTTAGATTTATCATACTTCAATCCCATATCTTGACTTACACGTGCTGCAGCCGGTACAGCTGACACACCTGCATTACCGATAAGTGGGTTAATCTTATGACCCTCCTTAAGGAATAGATTCATCAACTTCACAAACAACACACCTCCAGCAGTAGCAATAACAAACGATACCGCTCCCAAAGCGAAGATACCAACTGTCTTTGGTGTTAGGAACACATCTGCTTGAGTAGAAGCACCTACTGTTACACCAATCAAGATTGTTACGATATCAACGAGTTGATTTCCAGCAGTCTTAGTTAAGCGATTAACAACACCCGACTCCTTCATTAAGTTACCCAAAAACAACATTCCCAAAAGTGGAATTGCGTCAGGAACAATAAATGTAGTGAGGATAAATGCCAAAATTGGGAACAGAATCTTCTCTGTTTGCGACACGGCACGTGTTGGACGCATTCTGATATGACGCTCCTTATCAGTTGTCAATAGACGCATCACAGGTGGTTGAATCACTGGAACCAACGCCATATATGAGTAAGCACAAATCGCAATAGCACCCAAATACTCAGGAGCTAAAATTCCTGTAAGGAAGATCGCGGTAGGACCATCCGCACCACCAATAATTGCGATCGAACCCGCCTCGTTTGCAGGGAATCCCAATGCCAAAGCACCCATATACGCTGCAAAGATACCAATTTGCGCAGATGCTCCAATCAACATTAGTTTTGGATTTGACAACAAAGCCGAAAAATCTGTTAACGCTCCCACTCCCAAGAAGATAAGCGGAGGGTAAACTCCATATCTAACTCCGAAGTATAAAAAGTTTAGCACCGAACCTTCACTATATATACCAATCTCATTCCCAGGCATCAACGGGATATTTCCCAAGATGATACCAAAACCGATTGGCACAAGCAACATAGGCTCAAATTTGTGTCTAATAGCAAGATACAAGAAGAAACAACCCACGGCGATCATCACCAGGTATTTCCACCCTCCCTCTTGAGTACACAACGCAGCAAAGCCCGTGCTATTCAAGAAGTCGTTTAAGCTCTCGCCCAAAAATGAAGATGATAAAAAGGTAGTCATAGTTTTATCCTATTGTTATAAGAACATCGCCCTCCAATACCGAATCAGAGCACTTAACCTTGATCGACTTAACTACACCCGATGCTGTAGAGTCTACATTGTTCTCCATCTTCATTGCCTCGAGAACCAAGAGAGTATCGCCCACCGAAACTGTGTCTCCCACAGCAACTTTAATATCAAGGATCACTCCCGGAAGTGGACTAATAACAGCTGACTCACCTGCACCTACTGTTGCTGCTGGTTTTGCCGCTGGTGATGCTGCATTTGCTACTGGGTGAGAAGCTGGAGCAGACGCTACTTGTGGACGCATTGCCACCGCCTTCTTCACTGTTCCATCGCCCTCGATCTCAACATTGTAACGTGTACCGTTGACGATCACCTCAGCACTCTTCTCATCTTTAAGTTCAATACCAACCACATAAGGGTTACCATTGATTTTGAAATTATAATCTTTCATATAAAACTTTTTTCTTTTGTGATTTGATCTATCGTGGATTGTTTGTCAATCCGTGGATTTTTGAACTCCATGGTGAATATACACGTGCCACTGTGTTGAGTGTTATAACCTCACTTTCGTGGTCATGCAAAGCCTCCTTATTGAGTTTTAGAGCAATAGCAATAGCTGCCAACGTCTCTCCACTAACCTCTCCTGGTTTGAGTGGAGCTTGAGCGATAGCCTTCTCCGAAGATTGCTCGATAGTCTCAATCGCCGTCTGCTTGCGCACAGCAACCACCGCCTTCGAAAAAGCCCAAATAAGCAAAGCTAATACAATCAATGCTGTGATAACCACACCAATAGAGATCATAGCAACTGTAACCCCATGAGGATCATTCTGAAGAATTGTCTCCGCTCCCAACTTGCCATTTCCCGCCGAAAGCGCAAATACAGCCAAAGGATTCATTATTAGTTGACTTATCATAACTACAATGGAATATTAGAGTGTTTCTTTGGTGGGTTTTGAAGACGCTTCGTAGCCAACGATTGCAAAGCACGGATCACACGGAAACGTGTGTTACGTGGCTCGATTACATCATCAATATATCCGTAACGTGCTGCGTTGTAAGGATTAGAGAATTTATCGTTATACTCAGCGATCTTCTCTGCTACAAACTTAGCCTTCTCCTCTGGATCTTCGAATGCCGAAAGTGCCTTAGCTTGCAATACCTCCACTGCACCACTCGCACCCATAACTGCGATCTCTGCCATTGGCCAAGCGTAGTTTATATCACCACGGATGTGCTTACTCGACATCACGATATATGCACCTCCATAAGCCTTACGCAAAGTTACTGTTACCTTAGGTACTGTAGCCTCGCAATAGGGTGCCAGCGAATAGCTGACAC
>JAWXSU010000129.1:0-5223 GCA_044434245.1 Rikenellaceae bacterium
TATCAACATTTTTAGAGTATCTCTCATCCACGGGTGATGGGGCACCATAGCTATATACCAATCGGTCTCCTCCCCACGATGCTCCCACGCTGAGATTTACCCCCAACCCCGTATATGTCATAGCACCACTCACAACAGAGCCTTGGGTTTTGTCCCACCCATACGAAAGGTAACTCTCGCACGACGACAAAAGGTTTTGAGACAGCAGAGTAGCACCCAATCCGATATCGAGATTTTGCTCATCCAACAACTCAAAAGGATTGAATCTCACAGGTGCCCAACTATGCAGCTTAACCAAATGTCCCCCCTTGGAGTATCTCTTCGATGGGCTTTGTTGAGCTATCTGCACGGAATCCGCAGCGTCGTACCTTACGCTATCTAAATTCACCAATCCGAGGCTTTTGCGCTGCGGATTAATTTTATTTACAGGTACTTCTCCTGGCGCAATCTCCCCCACCACACTATCAGCTCGTTGGCGAGAGAGGTGGTAACCATACTTGTTGTATGTTGTGGCGTAGATATACCCCTCATCGGGTATGGAGGGTTGGAATGAACCATACGTCGAGCTTGTGATTTGATTCTCGACTTTGGTCTTAATATCGAAACTATGCAATTCATCTATACCCGAAGCGATAGATCCGAAGTACAACACTCCATCCTTAGCCCTTAGGTTACTGATTGTTATATATCTTCCAGCATGCAACGGTACAAAATGATTTTCGACCTCTTCGCCCAACCACATACCGCTATGATCGGTGACTATGACATACAATTTTTGACTCTTGTCGTCCCACGCTAGACCATGTATCTCGGCAGGGAGATCAACCCTCAAACGTCTTATCTCACTCTCTGCATCTCGTTCGACCACCATGTAGTGTCCACTTGGAGCATACTCCACATATGCAATATGGTTTGGGTCGTCACCTATAACCTCCACATATAGAGCATTATCGATACCCTTCACCCAACGGGCTCTTCCCTCATTCAGATCCATATAACACAACTGCGACGACACCTTCTCATCAAAGAGCATGCTACGACGATACTCCGTCCACCACACACGCCCCCTCGAATATGCGGGGCGTGTCGACACCGAACCCACCTTCAACACCTCACGTTCTGAGTTGGGAGTTGTCACCACAAATCTATTAGTTTTGTCGAAGGTTACCTTTAGCGACAAAACCTTATCTCCACCCAAAGATATTGGGTGCGAGTATATTATATAGTTTGTAGAGTCGACTTTTGAGATCTGCTCCGTAGTGTTGGGTACTTCACGTTGAGCTCGCCATAATTCGTTCAGCTCCGTGAATGCTTCACGTGATATCTTCTCTATATTTGTACCATACACTCGCTTAAGTCCCGACGACATGGAGTATACCATATATGGATTGCGAGTTGTGTATTGTGTCGCCTTGTTCCAAACATTCTCATCATATTTTTCATAAGCGTAACTCATAAACTGATACCCTAGTTTGTAGTGATCTGGGATATTTTCTCGATATGAACCACAAAACCACTTATCCACATTATTTCGATCAAAGATCTCATCTCCCAACGCTCTATACTCCATCGAGAAACTAGGTTGCAAACCTCGTCCATAGGTCGACATCTGCGTCTCGATCACAACAGCATCACCCTCAATGGCGAAAAGCGGCATGAATGCGAACCCAAGCACCGACCCCTGTTGTCCCAAAATATAGCTAAAGGCTTTGACCCAATGGCGATTGAGATTGTTGTACTGCACTGCGTGGCGATATTCGTGAGCGACGAGTTGTTTGCTCCACAGCATCGAGTAACTATCTGTGGAGGGTGTCGAAATAAACTCGATCCTTTTTGGCATCCACATCACCAAACCGTTGGATGAGAAATTTTCGGGGTGTACAACAAATGGCAAGTCGAGAGGTGGCAGATCATAACCATACGCAATATCGCCCTGCACAGCGTTGATATAACACAACACTCGATGTGCCAAAGCAGACGTAGTGTCGGGATATATAACCTGCACTCTATCACCCTTTACACGACTCCATTTCATCGGAGCATCCGACCCCCACGAATAATATTGCGCCGAGCTTTGTTCGGTACATAATATTATAAAAAGAAGAAATATAGTTTTTAATATTCGCATAGCTCTATCCGCCTGCTCTTTTGCACTTGTACCCACTCTTTGTGAGTATCTCGACAACACGATCTCGGTGGTCACCTTGCACAATAATCTCGCCATCTTTGGCTGCACCTCCCACACCACACTTTGTTTTAAGCATACGGGCAAGCTCCTTAAGGTCATCCTCACTACCGACAAAACCCTTCACTATAGTCGCCACTTTGCCTCCTCGCTGTTTGCGATCTAACCATATACGAAGATTTTGCTGTGACGTCTCCAAACTCTGCGCCTGTTCGTTGGAGGTGGTGTTATATTCAAAATCTGGATTGGTCGAGTAGACCATACCAAGACGTGATTTCCAATCGTTATTACTCATAAATACCTATTTTTATTGCACAAATTTAGCGAAAATTATTATTTTTGTAAATAGATGGGTCATTATTTATTAAATTAATACACTTTTTTGTATGGAACACTCTATATCTCAAAAAGTTAAGCGTATGAATCTCATTGTCTCGAAGATGCAACGAGGTGAGCTTCCACGACCTCTACCTACAGATCCCAACCAAAAATTGGTGCGTGTATATGTCGAAGGTTATGAAGATGTTGCATTTTGGAGAGGGATATTCGACCACTTTTCCAATCCATACCTGCGATTCGAGATATCGGTTCCCACACGTGTGGATCTCCCCAAAGGCAAAAAGATACTTATGAATATGATCCCCGAGTCGTCACATGAACGAATAATGTGTGTAGATTCTGATTTCGACTACATATTTGCCGATGCTACACCACAATCAAGAGAGGTGAATAATGCACAATTTATGTTTCACACCTACACCTACGCCACCGAAAACTACCTATGTTATGCCCCCTCGCTGCATAATGTTTGTGTCAAAGCTACGATGAACGACACTCGAATATTTGATTTCGAACTCTTTATGGCTGAGTACTCTCGTGCTATATACCCTGCATTTTTGTGGTATGCATTCTCAGCTCAACTTTCGTCGGAGAATATATTTATCCTCGCCGATTTTAAAAATACGGTACGCATAAATTACCTCGATATGGCAGATAGTGGTGCAAAAACAACCGCTTGGGTTGCTCGTAATGTGCGACGTAAGGTTAGCTCTTTGGTTGAGAAACACCCATCCATGGCGGAGGAGATAGCAGAGTTCGAGGAGCGAATTGTGGAGCGAGGTGTAACTCCCGAAACAACATATTTATATATGCATGGTCATACCCTCATGGATAGCGTGGTGATGGTTGCACTAAATGTTGTGTGCGAAAAGCTACGTCAGCTCTCCACAGCTCGCATTATAGCATCCTCTAAGCAGGGTACCGCCTTCAAAAACGAGATGAGCAACTACACTAACTCATTACGTTCAATACGTGATGTGCTACTCGACAATGAGAACTATACCAAATGCCCTCTATATGAATCTCTTCACAAAGATATCGAGAAGTATATTATCAATACTGTGATGGATATGAAAAATCGAGGAGAGATAACCGAAGAGTCCACATGGGAGATCATCCGCCGTGTGGAACAATCGTTAAAGTAACGTTAGTTCACAAAAAAAGGAGTCTCCTAACGCATAATGTAAGCAGACTCCTATTGTATTTAGTTTTCTATATCTCCTCCGAGTATTCAGCGAGTTCGCGCTCTTCAGAAGATGATGCAACAAATCCTCCATATTGCTCATCGTGCTGGCTAAGGTCAAGACCCATAGCCTCGCTCTTCTCCGATACACGCATTGGGATCATCTTGTTTGTGATCCAGTATAGTGCGTATGTAACAATAAATGTGTAGACACAAACCAATACAACAGCGAGGATGTGAATAAAGAACATTTTAACGTTGCCATCCAACAATCCATCGACAAATACACCCGTAAGGATTGTACCAAATATACCACCCACACCGTGTGTTGGGAATACATCCAATGCATCATCTACACGAGTTTGATTTTTCCAGTGAACTGCCGTGTTACAAACGATAGTGGTAAGGAATGCGATAAATATACTCTCTCCCACAGTGACATATCCTGCCGAAGGGGTGATAGCAACCATACCTACCACAGCACCAATCGCTGCACCCATAGCAGATGGTTTACGTCCACGCAAACAGTCGAAGAATATCCACACCAACATAGCAGTTGCAGATGCAGTGTTAGTATTCAAAAACGCCTTCACAGCGATGCTATCAGCCGCTAAAGATGATCCTGCATTAAATCCAAACCATCCGAGCCACAAAAGCGAAGCTCCCAATATCACGAGAACGATATTGGCTGGGGTGTGAGGTTTATGAGCATCTTTTCTACGTCCCAAGAATATCGCACCAGCAAGTGCCGCAACACCCGAAGATGCGTGTACAACAATACCTCCCGCAAAGTCGATAACTCCCATTTGACGAAGGAAACCATCTGGGTGCCACGTCCAGTGAGCCAAAGGACAATATACAAAGATACAAAATAGAATCATAAAGACCAAATATCCCGAGAATCTCACACGCTCGGCGAACGATCCGGTGATGAGTGATGGAGTTATGATAGCAAACTTCATTTGGAAGATCGCATACAACGCAAGTGGAATTGTTGGTGCGAGGAAGTCATTAACCTTAGCACCCACATTATTAAACATAAAAAATGTACGAGGATCTCCAACGAAGCTGCCAATAGAGTCTCCAAACGCAAGAGAGAAACCAAACACAACCCATATCACACTCACAACTCCCATTGCGATGATACTCTGTAGCACTGTGGAGATTACATTCTTTTGTCCGACCATACCACCATAGAAGAACGAAAGTCCAGGGGTCATCATGAGCACAAAAATCGTAGCGGTAATCATCCACGCCACATCTGCCATATTAACACCTTCGCTCATAACCCACAAGTCAGAACTCTCGGGTGTAAGTACACCCAAAATACTGATGATGACCATCATAGCCATCAGCACATACCATCTTTTCTTTATTTTCATAGATATATTTAAATTATATTATAGGTATAGGCGTTTAGACCACCCATCTTATGAGTTGCTATACAGCCGTTTTGGTTCATTTTGAACCATCCTAACTATAAGCTTATCGAATATAACCCCCATATTTGTCCGTC